>JAYVGJ010000448.1:0-5011 GCA_043772375.1 Raineyaceae bacterium
TGATGGACTGGTTTTGAAAGGTAAAAATCAATTGGTAATTATCTCTAATGAAAAGAAAGAAATCTACCAATTTGTTAGTAAAGATGATTTTGTGAGTGCTACGCTCAAAAGCAAAGTGCCAAGCGTGATGACTTTCCCCACAACAGGCGTATTTGCAAAAGGAAAACTCTATGTTTTGAATGCTAAATTAGATGAATTATTTAATCCAAAAGCTGCAAAAACATCTAATTTCTTGCTTCAAGAAGTAGTTTTTGAGAAGAAAAAAGAGAAGAAAAAAGAGAAGAAAAAAGGAAAGTAATATTTGTCGTTCCCCACATGGAACGTGGGGAACGACAAACAAAAAGCCCTAAATTTTTAAAATTAAGGGCTTTTTTGATAAAAATGCTAAGAAAATATATGGAATTTTAGTACCTCGTACTTCGTACCTCCGACTAACGTCCTCTTTGGTTATTATTGCCTTGTGATTGTTGTTGTTGTGCAATAGCATTGATATTGTAGCGAAAAGAAAGCATAAAATAACGTTGCAAAACCATATTTGAAGTATCCTGAATGTATGTATCTGACGCACTTCTATTGATGCTTATGTTTTGTTTTAAGCCGTCATATACACGCAAACGCAATTCACCAGACTTATTTTTAAAGATTTGTTTAGCAATACTTCCATTCAAAATAGTGTATTCTTGGTTAAAACCTGCCGCAAGTCCATAATTGGTATAATAATCTACATCAACTGCCAAAATAATGCCATTCCCAAACGTGTAAGTGGCATCTAAACCAACCGTAGCTGTAGTGTATTTCACGTTATTTTGAGATTGCAAAGAATAATCAGCCACAGAATAACTAATATTTCCTGTGAGTGCCAAATCCAAACTTTCTTTATAATTCCAATTTAACCTAACTCCCTGACCAGCAGTATAATTATTAGTGATATTCTCGTTATTATTGATAAAACTTTTATTCCTGTTCCACAAAATATTAGTCGTCAAATTAAGTGTAAAAGAGTTACCCACAAGCGGAATACCCATTCCACCAAAAGCAGCCACATTATAAATACCATTTGTATTGGTATATTGCGTTATTTGCCTTCCTGAAGCATCAATAGTGGTATTTGTGACAATTTTATTAGCCGTATTAGAAACAGTCATAAAACCAAAAATACTTCTAAAAGTAGTCATATTATAACTAGAATAATTTGCCCTAAGCGTATTGATTACCTCTCTATCCAAATTTGGGTTACCTGTCGTAACACTCAAAGGGTTGCTATTATCCACCACAGGCTGTAATTGTGTGCTACTTGGTTGATTTGTTCTGCCATTATAATTCAGAATTAAACGTCTGTTTTTACCAAAATTATAACGAAATTGCGCACTTGGAAATATATTAAAAAAATCTCTTTTATAATTTGTATTTGTCGTAACATTTTGATTATCAAGAGAAACTGTTTGCACTGCAAAACCCAAAGAATAATTATATTTTAGTTTTTGCGTAATAAGATTTGTACCCAAACGGTGTGAATTATTATCATTATCAAAAACATTAGTAAGCCTTGTATTGATATTTGAATAAGAATTTACACTTTCATTATAATCAAAAACTAGCTTTCCTGTTGCCGTATTAGAAGAACTATAGTTATAATTGAACTCCAAAGAACGCTTACGAGAAACTGGCTCTGTATAAGAAACCCCAAATTGATAGCTTAAACTATGATTTTCTTGTGCGGACTTCTGGCGAGTACGCAAAGTGGTCACCACAGGCAAAGAAAAATTATTAGTGGCATCATTAAAATTATCTCCATTCTGGGAAGTTCCTGTAAAGACGAAATCAGAGGAGAAAGTGCGCCCACGCTTCTTAAATTTATGTCTGTACTGAACTCTATTACTAAAATTCAAAGAAACATTTTTATTATCATTCAAAGTATTGGCACTATTCAACTGGTTTTGTTCGTTATTGATTGTTCTTGAGGTACTTAGTGCATCATATTTATTAGTCGTAACAGAGAGATTAGGGATAAAACGAATAGTATTTGCGCTATCCAAATCAAAATTCAGCCTAAAATTTAGTCTATGATTTTGTGCTTTTGTTGTGTTTGCGTTGTCAGCAAACGTAGAAATAGTGCCATTTTGAAGGAAATTTTGCCTTTTTGAGTCTTGAGAAGCATCTGTTTGGACATCATTAAACAGATAATTGGCACTGATTGTACTTGCACTATTATTATTGATTTGGTCGTTGTAGTTCAAACCGCCAGAAAGTGCCTTTGTAATGCCATTAGGCGTATTATTTGTTCCTCCCAAATTCCCTAATAAACTTTGAATATTCGCTCCTGCGCCACCCATTCCTCCTCCTCCGCCTCCAAAAGTACCTCCGCCAGAGGTAAAATTTTGGGTATTGACATTATTTGCGCCTCCAATAATAGAAAATTGCCTATTATTTCTAAAACGGTTGTAAGAAAGATTACTTTCATAACGCTCATTTGTGCCGCCACCCACGAGAACATTCCCAAAACCACCTTTTTTAGAGTCTTTTTTTGTGGTAATATTGATAACTTTTTCTCTGTTTCCGTCATCTACACCAGTAAATTGGGATTGGTCAGAAAGTTGGTCTATGACTTGTACACGCTCTATCATACTTGCGGGCAGGTTTTTTGTAGCCGTTTTTGGGTCGTCTGTAAAAAATGGTTTTCCATCAACAAAAACCTTTCTGACAGTTTCTCCCTGCGCTTTTACAGTGCCATCTTTGGCAACTTCCACGCCAGGAAGTTTTTTCAAAAGGTCTTCCAAATTAGCATTAGGCTTTGTTTTGAAGGCTTTTGCATCAAAATCAACGGTATCTTGCTTGATTTCCACAGGCGCAAGTTGCCCTTTGACAATAGCCCCTTTTACTGTAAATTCTTCAATACTCAAAACGCCCATATCAGCATTTGGCATAGCGTCAGTAATAGAAAAACCCTTTACAAATAGCGGAGAACCCGTAAGATTGATATTTATCAGATAATCTCCTTTTGCAAGATTTTTTAGCTCAAAATTTCCCTCTTCATTCGTGAGGGCATAAGATACCAAAGAAGAGTCTGGCAAAAGACGCACAGATGCCGTAGCGAAAGCTGCAGGTGTTTTGTCAGCAAAAACAGCACGTCCTTTTACTGTTCCTTTTCCTTTTGGCGTTTGAGAATAGGCAGGAATGGAAATCAGGAATATCAAGAAAACAGAAAGTAATATATTTTTTTGCACGATATTTTTTATGAGAAAAGTTGTATTTTGTAGGGGCAACCCTTGCGGTTGCCCTCTTTGAATGGGATATTTGTGAAGTCAGGTGTTTCCACCTGACTTCAATAAGTAGCTTTTGATTTTTTCTGAAAATTAAAATTTAAAAGCGCATTTGTTGTCAGGTGGAAACACCTGACAACACAGAAAACTGTATTAAAGTCCCCTTTGGGGATTTAGGGGCTACTATTTAACGGTTGCCCCAACCCATAGCACCCATACGTTTTTTGCGCATTTCTGCAGCTTCTTCATCTGTTACTTTGCGTGCATCTTTTGGCAACATCATTTCAGTTTCTGGAACAGTATCTTTTTTGATAGATTTTGCTTCATAACCCAAATCTGTACCTTCAATAGACAAGATAACACCTTTTTCTATAAAAATAGTTGGTATTTCTGGTACTTTTACAGGAGAATTTCTACCTCCTCCCATACGCATACCACGCGCCTGCGCACCGCCCACAGCCACAGGAGAGTATGCAAAACCTAGCTCTGTTGTGTACCAAACTGTATAAGTATCATCTTTTGTTTTTACAGTTGCTTTTTGACAATTATAGCCCAAAATTTTCTTTGTTTTCTTTTCAGCAACGAAATCTTTGGTAAATTCCATTGTTTTTTCTGTATAAACCTTGTCAATATTCACGCTATCCTTCAAAAAAGAACTTACTGTGTACATTTTGTTGTTAGAAAAATCCAAAAGTGTTTGTGGCGTAAATTGCGCTCTTTTTTTGGCTTCTTCTGGCGTTGGCGTGGCTGGTGCGGCTTGCCCTGGTCTGCGGAAACCACCCATCATACCTCTCGTATCTCGCTCCAGTTTGCCTAGATTATTGTTTACAACAAGTTTTTCAGTCATATTGATAACGTCTGGAATGTTTGCCGCCATTTCTGGGTTAGAGGCTTTTAATTGCTCTATATCAAGGCGCATAGTCATTTCGTACTCAATAGTACCGCTAAATTTGGCGGTTGGCATTACAGTTGTTGTAACGCTTTCAGTTTTCTTTTGCGCAAAAGTAGTGCCTACCAAGCACGCAAAAAGTAAGGAAAAGATGCTTTTTTTCATTGTTTTTATGTTTTATAATATTTTAATTGATTTATTTTTATATTTTCAAACGTATGGTTTCTTATTTTATTGCTTAGATTATGCAGCAAAAGCACACACTATCATTAGGACTACTTTTTTAGTGGATAGTTGTAAATAAAAGTAAACTATTTTTTATTTAGAATGTTTATAAATAATATTTCTGTATTATCACCAAAAATTTATATTTTTAGTGCTTTCTTAGCGTTAAAAGAAACAAAGTTGTTTTTCAACAAAAGATTAACTATATTTGCGACTCTGTTATACATCTCATAAAAAACACAATAATAACTAAATAATAACTAATGGACGGACTTATAATGGCTGGGCAACTATTGCTTGGACTTACTATTTTGGTTGGATTGCACGAATTTGGGCATTTTATTACGGCTCGTATGTTCAAAATACGTGTGGAAAAATTTTATATTTTCTTTGATTTTCTGTTTCCAGTTTCTACTTTACTTAACTTTTCTATCTTCAAAATCAAAAAAGGAGATACAGAATATGGTTTGGGCTGGTTTCCGTTGGGTGGATACGTCAAAATTGCGGGTATGGTTGATGAATCAATGGACGAAGAACAAATGAAACAACCTATGCAAGACTGGGAATTTAGGGCAAAACCCGCTTGGCAACGCCTAATAGTAATGCTTGGAGGTATTATTATGAATGTGATTACTGG
>JAYVGJ010000449.1:0-16268 GCA_043772375.1 Raineyaceae bacterium
TAGGGGCTAAATTCATTTTTTATTTTTTTGGAGTTGTTAATTTTTTTTGTAAATTTAAGTCTAAATATTGGATTATACACTAACCTTGCGTAACTTCAGTGAGTATAAAGTTTCCAAGTATAATTATTATTCTTTAAAGTGGTAATTTGTAGTTGGTTGTTAGTTATTGCAATCCATTTTTTTTCTGTGCCTTCCAAAAATGGGAAACCATATTTTTCTGATTTAGCAGTATAGCTTAATGTACCTCCTACAGGTAACATTGTGTAGTAATCATAGATACCAAACCATATATCATTTCCGTTTGGACTTAGCAAATTCACAGATAATGCCTCTTTATCTGCAATATTATTTAAAGTTTGCCGTACAGATTTGGTTTTCTGTACCATATTCAAAAAATCAGTACGCACCCAAGCACCTCTAAACGGCTCAAAATGCGCTGGAATAGTTTTTGCTGTTTCCGTTTTCTGTGTTATTTTTTCATATTTATTTGTTTGTTCGCTTTTAGTGTCTATACTATCTTTTTGCACATTTCCTTTTTTATTGCTTGTAGGTTTGCAGGAAAGTAGCATAATAAGCAGTAGTAAAAATATATTCTTCATAATATTTTCAATAATAATACTTTTTTATACGTGGAAATTATTGTGTCAAACCGCTCTGAATCACTTCAAAAACCTTTTTCTTGAGTATTTCTATGTCTTGCAAAGTCAAATCTTTTGTGGGGATTGGTTCGTGGATAATAATTTTCAACTCGTGCCAATTTGGTAGAAATCTTCCGTCATCTTTGAGCAAAATCCAATTATAAGGAAAGCTCACAGGCACGATAGGAACGCCATTATCTATGGCAATGCGGAATGCGCCTTCCTTAAATTCTGACATTTTGGGCGGTTGCTTGCTGATAATGCCCCCTTCTGGGAAAATAACTAGGCTTTTGCCTCCTTTTACAACATCATTCATCTTCACCATAGAACGGTACGAACTGATTTTGCTTGCTCTGTTCACAGAAATATGCAACCTTTTGAACATTGCGCCAAACACAGGAATTTTCCCTAATGAGTCTTTTCCTACAAAACAATGCTTTTGATGTACTACAAGCCCCATTGCAACAATATCCAAGTAGGAAGTATGGTTACCACAAAAAACATAATTCTGATTTTTAGATAAAACACCTTTTCTTTGAATATTGACAGGAATAAAGCAACAAAAAAAATAAATTCTTGCCCAAATCTTGTTCAAAACATAAACGCCATTATGCCATTTTTTACGACTGTTAAGTAGTAAAAAAAACGGGAAAAAAAGCAACAAAGGAACAAAAAAACACGTTAAACACCAAAAAGTATATAATCTTCTAAGAAAAAACATAAAAAATAAAGAAAAAAAAGAATATTTTAAAAAAAAGTAAATTTTATTCCCAAAAATAGTGTTTTAAAACTAAGATTTCATATTTTTGTGAATATTCTTTTTTTATCAAATTCCAATTCCAATTATCCTTCACAATTTAAACATAACTTTTTATGAATACTGGACAAAAAATTCTTCTTTCTTTCCTTGCTGGCATAAGCGTAGGAGCAGTTGCGGGCTTACTTATTGCGCCTGATAGCGGAAAAGAAACACGCAAAAAACTAGCTAAAAAAGCAGGTGATATCAAATCTAGCATTGGTACACAAATGACAAAACTTACAGACAAGGTAAATGAACTTACCAAAAAAAATGAGGCTAATAAAACTGTTGAAGCTCCAAAAAATGCTTAAGATAAATGTTTGTTTAAACATTTGAACAAAATGTTTAAACAAAGGCTATTGTAAATATGCTAAAAATACCATTTAAAGATAACTTTGAAAATATTTTTATGTAAAATTGTCAAATAAAACAAATAAAAATTATCTTTGCAGAACAATTATTACAAAGTTATTTTTACGCATTGTTTTGAAAAAATTAAAATCAACCTCAAAGCCGCTTTTTTGGTATTTCTAACAAAAATTATATGGAATCTAAAACAATAAACAAAATTGTCAATTTGACAAGCAACCCTACTGCAGACCTCACAGAGATACAAACTTTCTTGCAAGACGGCTGGAAAATCAAAGAAATTCACGCCAACTTGGAACAGGCGGGAGGAAAAAATCTTTTATATATGACCTTTACGGTGACAAAATAAATTATTACGTAATTTATAATGTTGATAAAAACTTACTTTAAAATCTTTAAAGTAAGTTTTTTGTCTTAATGTATGGTAATAAGAGTGGCAAAAATTAAAAAAAGCTATTTTTAACGGCAAAGAATGCAAAAAAATAGAAATACAACTAGAAAAATAAATATTACTCATACTTACCTACTTATTGATTTTCACAAAGAAATCTAACAATAATTTCTGTATATTTGTCACACAAATAACCACTCCACAACTACCAAAATGTTTTATATTCTTTCAAAAACACTATTTTATGTATTGATGCCTATTTTTTGGATTATATTTTTGCTTTTTTATGCAATTTTCACCAAAAATGAAAAAAGAAGAAAAAAAGCCATTATTATCTGTATAGGAATATTATTTATTTTTGGTAATCCTGCGCTTACCAATGAGGCGTTTTTGCAATGGGAAGTACCGCCTACGCCTATGGCAAATGTAGGTACTTACGAGGTTGGAGTGGTGCTTACAGGCGTACTAAATGTGCATAAAATCCCCCACGACCGCACTTATTTCAACAAAGGAGCTGACCGTATTACACACGCTTTGCAACTCTACAAAAATGGAAATATCAAAAAAATACTTATTTCTGGCGGGAGTTTTCAGCCAGAAAAAGATGAAGACGAAGCCCAAGACCTCAAAAAATTTTTAGTACTTGCTGGCGTGCCTGAAAATGCTATTATTTTGGAAGATAAATCTGCTAATACCCGTGAAAATGCCATCTTTTCTGCCAAAATCCTCAACAAAGATTTTCCTAATCAAAAGTATTTAATTATTACCTCTGCCTTTCATTTGAGGCGTGCTTTGGGTTGTTTTGAGAAAGTAGGAATAAAGGCTGATGGGTTTGCTACAGACTTTTATAATAGTGATAGAAAGACAATCAACGCACTTTCTTGGCTTGTACCAACAGAAAAATCTTTGTATTACTCTTATATTTTACTCCACGAATGGCTTGGATATGGCGTTTATAGAATAATTGGGTACGCTTCTTAAGTTACAGAACAACATTGATAAATTGTATTTTTAACTTCGTAGCTGCTTGATTTATCAAGTGGTGTCTTGGCACAAAACTTCTTAAGTTAGAGAACAACATTGATAAATTGTATTTTTAACTTCGTAGCCGCTTGATTTATCAAGTGGTGTTTTGGCACAAAACAAATTACACAGAACAGTTACATAGAACAAATTGCGTGGAATTTATTTTTCAAAAAACATTTTTTAGCGCAGTCCCAAAACAGCGTTTTGATAAATCAAACGCCTACGTAAAAACTCACAAATTAACAATGTCGTTATCTAAGTATTGCATAAATAAAAAACTCTTTGTTGTAAAAACTATCCAAAAGCATATTAGATTCTCTAAATCTTAAAGATTTGGGAAATCTAATATGCAAAATTATCCTTGTACGACTGCCGTTTTCAGAATATCTTTAATCTCGTCACAAGCACATTCGTAGCTATGCGTAACATCAGACACAAGTCCTGCCAAATCCTCTTGGTTCGTACCATTCATAGCATTTTTTTCAATTTCAAGAAGGATTTTGCTTGTATGATGTATGCCAAAAGTGCTGAAAGTAGATTTTAATTTATGTGCTAGGCTTTCCAGTTTTGGCAAATCTTGTGCTTCTTGCGCTTTTTTGAGCATTTGAATATCTACCTTAAAATTTTCTGTAAATATTTTGAAAAGCTGTTTTAAAGCATTAGGGTCATTATTGAGTAATTTGTTGAGGTTATTGAGGTCTATTTGTTGATTTTGGGTGGCATTGTGCCTCAAATCTGTTGTTTTGGGTGTCGTTTCTTGTAATATTAGTGGTGTTTGCGTTGCAAATTGTGCAATGACATTAAAAAGTTCTTCCGCCTGAAAAGGCTTGGTAACAACGGCGTTCATACCAATTTCTAAGGCTTTTTGGCGCGTTTCTTGGAAAGCGTCTGCCGTTAGTGCTATGATTGGTATGCTATTTTCTGGTGCAAAAAGTTTGGTACGTATATATTCTGTTGCCTCAAAACCGCTCATTTCGGGCATTTGCAAATCCATAAGTATCACATCAAAATCTTGTTTAGCCATTTTTTCTAGCACTTCTACGCCCGTATTGGCTATTTCTAGTGCTACTTGCCATTCTGCAAGAATTTGTTTTGCGACAAATTGGTTAAGCAGGTTGTCTTCTGCTAGCAAAATCCTCATTCCCTTTAAGCTAATTTGCCCTTGTTTATTATTTTGCATAATGTTTTCTGAAACAATTTGTGTAGTGTTTGCCTTCAAAAATGGCAATTCTATAATAAAATCACTTCCTTTTCCTAGTTCACTTTTTACATAAACACGCCCATTTTGCAGTTCTACCAGTTGTTTGGTGATAGCAAGCCCCAAACCCGTTCCTTGAATTTTCTTTGCTTTGTCGCTAAAAGCCTGCGTAAAACTCTCAAAAATACTTTCTTGTTGTCCTGCAGGAATACCTATCCCTGTATCACTAACAACAAATTTTAGTACGTCAAAATTCAAATTTTGTTCCAAATTTTCTTCTAAACTTTCTTCTAAAACATTTACTGTAAGTGTTACGCCACCTTCATTAGTAAATTTAAAGGCGTTTCCAAGCAAATTGATAAGGATTTGATTAAGGCGCAAACGGTCTCCTTTGACAATTTTTGGCATATTGTCTGCCATATTCACATTAAAATACAATTTTTTCTCTTTCGTTGAAAAAGAAAAAACTCTTTCAATATCTTTCAGCAACTCAAAAAGGTCAAAATCTTTCTCTTCCAAAGAAACTTTGCCCGCTTCTATCTTAGAAATATCTAATACATCATTGATAATTCCTAGCAGATTTTCTGTGGAAGACTTGACGGTTCTTAGGTTTTCTCTTGATTTTGCAGACAAATTATCCTGCAAAACAATGTTGGTAAGCCCCATAATCACGTTCATTGGCGTTCTTATTTCGTGGCTCATATTAGATAAAAACGCAGATTTTGCTTTTGCGCCTGCTTCTGCTTTTATCTTTGCCTCTTTGAGTTCTTCTTCAAAAAGTATTCTTTCTGTGATGTCTTGTGAGAAAATAGCAAGCCCTGTAACTTCTGATAAGGTATTGCGGATAGGATTATGAAATATCTCATAATAAAGCGTTTTGTGTTCGTTTACACGCACTTCTTCTATCAAAACAAACTGCTCTCCTTGCAATGCACGCAAAAAATTAGCCTTCATTCTCCTATTAAAAATAGGATTTTCAGCTGGACAAACGCCAATAGCAATATCAATACCATAAATAGTTTTCATACGTGCCTTATGTGTAGGGTTGAAAGCAACATAGCGGAGTTCTGTATCTAGAGCAAATATAATATGCGAGGTACTTTCCAGAATAGCATTGATTTTGCTATTATTTTCCTCAATAAGTTGTTCGTTTTTCTTTCTTTCTGTGATATTTCTGACAATAGTAACCACGCCACCGTTTTCGTGAGCAACCATTCGTGTTTCATAAGATTTACGAATACCATAAAGATTGTTATTGTTGTGTTCAAAAGACTGTGGAAACCCTGTAGATGTTACTTTTTGTATCATTCGGAGCATTTTTATAGCTACTTCTTTTGGCATAACGTCAATAACATTTTTGCCTATAATATCTTCAATAGGAGCTATCAAATCTGTATCATTATCCGCTATTATTTTTTGATAAGTGCCTTCTTTGTCAATCATAAAGATATTATCAGGAATAGCTTTGATAAGTGCTTTGTTGTTGGCTTCACTTTTGCGCAGTGCCTGGTCTGTCAAACTGCGTTCAATGATAATAGAAAGGGTGTTTTTGGCACTTTCCAAGACTTCCAAATCTTTGAGTATAGGTATTTGCTCACTATCATAATAAATAGTCAGCACGCCCAACACCTTCCCATTACTTGCAAACATAGGCAAGGCACAACACGCTTTAAAATGATGATTTTTGGTTGTTTCTTTATAATTTTCTTCAAAATCACTTTTATCAATGCTTTCTATGATAGTTGTTATTCTATTAAAAACGGCTCTACCAGATGTAGAGGCGTTTATTTCTATTTCTGTTGCTTCTAGTGTATCAATGTAGCTTTCTGGGAGATTGGGGGCAGAATAATACGAAAGTTTTTCTTTCTCTACGCCTTCTTTATTGATAAGTAAAATAGAAGAAAACATTTGATTTTGTACAGAATGTTCCAAATTTCTCAAGAAAATCCCCACTGATGCCTGCACGCTATAGCCTTGCGCAATGTTTTTGAGTACATTTTTTTCTGCTTGTTTGATGTGTTCCAAGCGTTTTGGTTCGCTTATGTCTTTCATAAAAGCGCAAATGTAGTGTTCTTTTCCCATATTCATTATAGAAAAAGAAGCGTCCATATCAATTTTTGCGTTGATGGCGTTACAAAAAACGTGTTCCAGATACATCAGTTCGTTTTTTTCTAGCTCTGACCAAATATTTTGCCATTCTTGCTTAGAAAAGTCTTTGCAAAGTTCAAAAATATTCCTTTGCAGTAAAATATGTTTTTCATATTGAAAAATTTTGACAGCCATTTTATTAGCATAACAAACATTTCCTGTTTTATTTAGCCATAAAATGCTATCTCCAGCATTATCCATAGCAAAACTTTGCAATTCTAACCTTCTTTCTGTTTTATTATTCATTTTGGTAATGACATTGATAAAATACAAAGCAGTAAGCAAAGAAATCACTAAAATAGAAATATAAATATTTTTTTTGTACAAAATAGGGACATCTACCACAAAACTTGACCAATCAAAAAGACGAGTAATGGCAAGAATAGTAATTGAAAGAAAAACAAGGTAAAAAACACCCTTGTCTTTTAAGTCAAAAAGTACAAAATAGCCACAAATAAGAGGCAAAAATACAATGGCTATTTCAAAAGGACTTCCCCAAAGGAGCATTGCCCCACCAAAACCTAGATTAATGCAGACAAACATATACAAAATGCTGGCATAGTGATAGCTTCGCCAAGCCAACAAGAAAGTACCTAAAAAAGTAATTCCAAAACAAAATGTATAGGCGGTGATGGTTGTGTCAATTTCTATTACATAATAAATAATAGTAAAAACCATCATAATAAGAAAGACGTACAAATTAAAACTTAGTGCTATAAGTTGGCGTTTTAGCCTATTGTCAGCTAAACCCACAGCAAAATGTGCTTTAAAAAATTGTTGGAGTGCTTGCATCATTTAAAAGTCAAAAAAAATTCCAATTGCGTTAGTGTTTTTACAAGGTAGGTATTTTTTGTAACCTAAACAATAATTTCTTCTAACTGCCTAAATAATCTTCTAAATAATAGGTTGGTTGATGCTTGTTTTATTATTTCTTACAAAATATTTTTACATATTTTTTGAGCTATATTTAGATAAATCATAGTTTTCCAAAAAAACAGCAAGCAAAAACTTTGTAATTTCACTTACAATAGTTTCATTACTTCTTCTTTCAAATTTGCCATTGCAGGCGCAATAGGTGAGAGATTATAAGCCCTAATATTCTCAAAAATCTGTTTGGCAAGGTCTAAACTTGTGGCGTTGTCGTACATTGTTGCCACAGAATTGTTAATAAGCGTAATAACTTCTTCTTTTGCGTTGCGGATAAGCACCCAAGTTTCGTCAGACATATAAATTTGTTGCGAAAGGTTATGAGAAAACTCATTGCGTATCTCGTGGAGCATTATTTGGTGCAAATCATCTGCGGTAAGTTCTGGAGAATTAGCATTGATACGCAACAATAAATTTTCAGGGGATATTCTCTCCAAAAACAAACACATACGCTCATACGCCTGCAAACGCCCTGTGAGGATAACTTCCGTATTTTTTAGTTTGATTTCAGCGAGTTTTCTCTGAAATTCTTTGTTTAGAAAAGACTGAACAGTCAAGTACATTCCATAAAGTACGAGGGCTGCAGGTAAAATAATTTTGGCTAAATCCGTGAGTGCGTCCATTAAATTGGTATTGAATTGGGTTAAATTTGAAGTGCAAATTGCAAAGCAATTGAGGTGCAAAACTACACATTTTTTATTTCTTTCACTATCAAATCATTAAGAATTTCAACGAAATTTACTTAAAAAAAGCTAAAACTATCCCAGTTTTTCTGCGTATATTTGTAGGAAATCAAAAGGAAAAATAAAGAAAAATAAAGAAAAATATTGATATGGGAGAGTACATTTATGTTCAAGCAATTATAAAATCTAAAGACGGTTCTGAAAATTGTACTATTGGGATTGATGGTTTTGAATTTTATAAATGTAAATGGGATCACCCAATACTTTATCTTTTTGGATTTGACTTTGGTACATATTCTTTTTTGTCCAACTTTTTTGGTAAAATATTGAGTACAGAAGATAAATCATATCTTGACGTAATTCCTAAGGGAGAAAATTTTTTCCATACTGAATGGCTTGAAGCAAATGAATTGCTCAAGATACTTGAAAAAATCAATGAGCAAGACCTTTTTAATTTATCAAATCAGTTTGAAAGTGATGACGACTACAACGGACATCTTCAACTTCTGCTTTCTATTAGCCAGCTTAAAACAATGGCAGAAATTGAAAAGAGTAGAGCATCAAAAATACGGATAACTATTATGTTTGATTAGTTTGTATTAGAAATTGTATTTTTTGTAGATACGTCACCGTAGCGTTACGCTTGCATATCCACGTAGAACAATACGAAAGCAAACAAAATCATAATAATAAAATTGGAACAAATACATTGTTCTACGTGGATACTCAAGCGTAACGCTGCGGTGGCGTATCTACAAATACATTAACAATCAGTATCAACAATAACAATGGATAATAATCTCCTCAACAACGACAATTTTGCCAATAAAAAAGGCACTTACAAAACGCCTTTCAAAAATCCTGTTACTAATGGGAAATTGCAACCGCAAGCCCTAGAACTTGAGGAAGTTGTTTTGGGTGCGCTGATGATAGAAAAAGAAGCTATCAATGATGTCATTGATATTTTGTACTCAGATACGTTTTACAAGCCCGCACACCAAGAGATTTACAACGCTATCAAAGAATTATTCCAAAATTCTGAGCCTATTGATATTATTACGGTTACGCAAAAACTGCGTTCTTTGGGCAAATTGGAGTTTGTGGGCGGTGCTTATGTGATTGCAGAACTTACTTCTCGTGTCAATTCTGCAGCAAATATTGTGTATCATTCACGCCTTTTGATGCAATACGCCATAAAACGTGCTTTGATTACTATTTGCTCCAAAATAGAAACGCAGGCATTTGAAGATACCACAGACGTTTTACAGCTCCTAGATGCCGCCCAACAGTCTTTGTTTGATATTTCTGAAAAAAATATCAGAAAAAATTATATGAAGATGAAGGATTTGATGAGCATTGCGTTAGAAGAATTAGAAGCTAAAAAAGATAAAAAAGATGGGCTTACAGGTGTGCCTACGGGTTTTACGGATTTAGACCACATCACTTCTGGCTGGCAACGCTCGGATTTGATTATTTTAGCCGCTCGTCCAGGAATGGGCAAGACAGCATTTGTGGTATCTGCCTTGCGTAATGCTGCCGTTGATCACCAAAAAGCAGTGGCTATTTTCTCACTAGAAATGTCGGCTATACAACTGGTAAACAGGCTTTTATCCGCAGAAGCAGAGCTAAATAGTGAGAAAATCAAAAAAGGAAATTTGATGCAATACGAGTGGGAACAACTGCACTCAAAAATTACTAAACTTACAGAAGCACCTATTTTTATTGATGATACGCCTGCGCTTTCGGTGCTGGAACTGAGAGCAAAAGCACGCCGTTTGAAGGCACAACATAACATAGAACTTTTGATTGTAGATTATTTGCAACTGATGTCTGGCGGTGATGGCGGTGGCGGAAAAGGCAACAGAGAGCAGGAAATAGCTTTTATTTCTCGTTCTCTCAAAAATATTGCCAAGGAACTGGATATTCCTGTGATTGCACTCTCACAGCTTAGTCGTGCCGTAGAAACTCGTGGAGGGGATAAAAAACCTATGCTTTCTGATTTGAGGGAAAGTGGAAGTATTGAGCAGGATGCAGATATGGTAATATTTTTATATAGACCAGAATATTACAAGATTACACAAGATGAAAGCGGTATGCCTTGTGAGAATATGGCAGAGGTAATTATTGCAAAACACCGCAATGGCTCACTAGACACAGTAAAACTCAAATTTATTGGAGAATTTACTAAGTTTGGAAACTTGGATAATTTTGGTTTTGGTGCAGATACTACATTTTCGTCTGAACCAACATCATTTCCTACAGCTGACGCACCCAACCAATTTATCACGCTTGCCAGCAAAATGAACGACACAAAAGCAAAACCAACAGATAATACAAACGAAATTGCGCCGTTTTAAATGCGTTTTAAATACATTGTTTGTCCGTTCCGTAAGTGCGACTTACGGCTATTATTGTTAAATCCCTTCAGGATTTTAATACAAATGACAAAAGAATTCTATTTTTTGTCCGTTTGAAAAAGAAAAACTTATCTGTGTTGTCAGGTGTTTCCACCTGACAACAAATGCGCTTTTAGATGTTGTTTTTTGTCCGTTATTGAAGTCGGGTGGAAACACCCAACTTCACAGGAAAACTGTATTCAAAACCCTGAAAGGGTTAAATATTGATAACCGTAGGTCGCACCTACGGAACAGACAAGCAAACCCACCAAAAAAAGCATTGTTTTTCCCCTAAAACTTGCTAACTTGCAAAAGTTTTACATTATTTATCATCAAAATATTTATTTATGTATCATAAATAAATTATTTCTATGCTACAAATAATCCTAAAATAGTGCATTTTTGATGATTTGAGTGAGTTTTTATTCAACATCAATAAAAATCCTATCTCTCCATCACTATCCGTAACTATTTTGCAATGCTACAAATAAAGCCAGATTTTTCTCTAAGAAAATTAAATACCTTCCAAATTGACGTGCAAGCAGCTTGCTTCTGTGAAGTTACTTCTGTGGACGAACTCAAAGAAGCCCTAGACTATCAAAAAAAGCAAGATTTGCCTTTGCTCGTTTTGGGCAGTGGAAGTAATATTTTGTTTACGAAAGATTTTAATGGTTTGGTGGTCAAAATTAACCTAAAAGGAACGAAAAAAGTCAAAAATGATGCCACACACATCTATATACGTGTGGGCGCAGGCGAGATTTGGCACGACTTTGTCAAGTTTTGTATTGCTAATAATTATGCTGGGGCAGAAAATTTGTCTTTGATTTATGGAACAGTCGGCGCAGCACCTATGCAAAATATTGGTGCGTATGGTGTTGAAATCAAAGATATTTTTGAAGATTTGGAGGCTATGAATATTGAAACGGGAGAAATCCGTGTTTTTAATAAGGAAGAATGTAAATTTGGTTATAGAGAAAGTATATTTAAAAATGAACTAAAAGGACAATATATTATTACTTCTGTTACTTTTAAGCTAGGAAATAAAACAAAAAAGCCAAAATTAAGCATTGCTTATGGCGACATTCAGAAGACGCTTATAGAGATGCGCATCCCTGCGCCCACTATTGCAGATGTGAGCCTTGCAGTTACTAATATAAGAATGAGCAAACTACCTATTCCTGCGCAAATAGGCAATGCAGGCAGTTTTTTCAAAAATCCTACTATAAAGAAAAAAGCATTTGACAAATTGAAGAAAAAGTTTGACAATATGCCTTCTTTTCCTGTTGATGATGATAATGTCAAAATCCCTGCGGGTTGGCTGATAGAACAATGTGAACTGAAAGGTTTGCGTATGGGTGAGGCGGGCGTACACGCAAAGCAAGCCCTTGTACTTGTCAATTATGGAAAAGCTAAAGGTCAGGAAATCAAAGATTTAGCAGACAAAGTGCAACAAACTGTGGAAGAAAAATTTGGCATCACGCTTTCTATGGAAGTTAATTTAATGTAAAACTCAATTACGAATTATCAATTACGAATTACGACAAAACTCGTGGTCAAATAACGTAATTGATAATTCGTAATTCGTAATTGAATAAAGTGAAGAAATTTTATGTAATTTTATTGGGAATGTTTATTTTGTGCTGCACGAATGCAGGCGCACAAATGCCCCATAAATTTTATTTAGATAGCCTAAACAAAGCCCTTTCTGGAAATCCAAAAGAGGACAAAAAAAGAGTAGATATATTAAACCGTTTGAGTTGGAACTACCGTAACATAAAACCTACTTTGGGTATAGAATACGGCAAAAAAGCTAGTGAACTTGCTTTAAAGCTAGATTATACTTCTGGTTATCACAAGGCACTTAGTTATGTGGGTGTTAATTACAAAAATCAGGGAAATTTTATTAAGGCTTTGGAGTATTTTATTCGTACTTCTGAAAGCTGTATAGAAGAAAAAGACGTAGAAAATGAAGGTTATTCTTATGTAAATATGGGAATGATTTATCATTTGGAGCATAATTTCCCTCGTGCTGAAAGCTCTTTCAAAAAAGCAGAAGAAATTGGTCTAAAACTCAAAGATGATGTTTTATTGGCTTATGTTTATCTTAATATGGGGCGTATGCACAAAGATAAGGATAAAGCTGACTTTCCCGTAGCTATTGATTATTTGCTAAAATCAATTTTGATTAGGCAAAAACTTAAAGATGAGCTAGGAATAGCCGCCGTATATCAAAATATGGCAGAAATCTATACAGAACAAGGAGAATATGACCAAGCAAATGAGTTTTTTTCAAAATCCATTGCAATAGGTGAGAAATTTGAAGACAAACGCAGCATTGCCTCCAACAATGCAGGGCTTGCCAACCTTTATGTCAAACAAAAAAAATACAAAGAAGCCACAGAATCTGCACAGAAAAGCATAGAATACCTTAAAGCAGTTGGTGACCAAATGTACCTAAAAGAGGCTTATTTTGCTTTGTATAAAGTTTATAACGAACTGGGAGATTATAAAACTGCATTAGAATATCAAACAAAGTACATCACTTCAAAAGATTCTTTGTTTAGTGAGGAAGCAAGCCAAAAAATCCAAAATTTAGAAACAGTTACGCTATCAGAAAAAAATAAAACAATACAGAAAGATAAAGAAAAAATAAGTTTTATTGTCTTGATAGTCAGTATATTATGTTGGATTTTTTTGATAGGAATGATATCTATTTTTTATGTTAAAAATAGACAAATCAAAAAAATAAATGAAGTGCTTGCCCAAAAAAACGACCAAATACGCTCAAAATCAACTGAACTTCAAAATGCTTTCAATGAAATAGAGTACAAAAACTCTAATATTACGCAAAGTATGCAGTATGCGCAACGCATACAACAAGCTATTTTGCCCTCCTTACTAGAATTTAATGCGTTTTTTCCAAATAATTTTATCCTCAACAAACCTCGTGATATTGTGGGAGGAGATTTTTATTGGTTGGCAAAAGATGAAAATGTTGTTTATTTGGCTTGTGCCGACTGCACTGGTCACGGCGTTTCTGGTGCACTCTTAGCAAGTATTTCTAATATGATACTTAATAAAGTTTTTCACGAGAAAAAAGTACGAGATGTTGGTTTGATATTGTCAGAAACACACGCAGAAATAGTAAAAACTCTCAACCAAGAATACACAGGCGGTAGAGAAGGTATGGATATTCTGCTTTGTTCTTTTGATTTCACCAACAAAACCGCTAATTTTGCAGGC
This sequence comes from Raineyaceae bacterium, assembly GCA_043772375.1. Taxonomy (GTDB): domain Bacteria; phylum Bacteroidota; class Bacteroidia; order Cytophagales; family Thermonemataceae; genus JANYGM01. The sequence goes on from JAYVGJ010000449.1 coordinate 13,819, forward strand.
GCAAACCATTATATTTATTATTGTCAGAATGAAACTATCAACATTCTTAGAGGCAACAAATATGGTATAGGGGGTATGGTAGATATTTTTGGTGTAAAAAGGAAATATGATAAAACTACCATTGATATTTCTTTGCCGACTACTTTTTATTTATCTACTGACGGCTATCAAGACCAGTTTGGAGGTCCTAGTGACCAAAAATATATGCGCAAACAGTTCACAATGCTATTGGAAACTATCCATAATGATAATATGGGAGACCAAAAAGAACTTTTGAAAGAGATTTTTGAGGTTTGGAAACAAGATAGAGAACAAACTGATGATGTTTTGGTAATAGGACTTAAAGTTTAATGTTTTAAATTTTTTTTTATGCTGTTTTGATTGTTGCTTTTGTATTAACTCAAAACTCACAACTCAAAATTCACAATTACTTATGCAAACTGATTTATATTCTACTACTGCGCTCAAATGTAGTAAACTCATTACGGAGCATTATAGCACTTCTTTTACACTGGGTATCAAGACGTTGGATAAAAAATTTCATCTTCCTGTTTATGCTGTTTATGGGTTTGTGCGCTATGCAGACGAGATTGTAGATACCTTTCACGGACACGACAAAAAAACGCTTTTAGCACGTTTCAAAGCGGATACTTACTTGGCTATTGAAGAGAAAATTAGCCTAAATCCTATTTTGCACGCTTTCCAAATGGTGGTAAATGAATATAATATTGATAAAAACCTAATTGAGGCGTTTTTGTGGAGTATGGAGATGGATTTGAGTTTTACAAATTACACAGACGACAAATACAAAGAATACATTTATGGCTCTGCGGAAGTGGTTGGCTTGATGTGTTTGAAGATTTTTTGCGGTGCAGATGTAGCGCAATATGAAGCCCTAAAAAGCCCCGCTTGTAGTCTGGGGGCAGCTTTTCAGAAAATAAATTTTTTGAGAGATATAAAAAGCGACTTTGAAGAGCGTGGGCGCACTTATTTCCCTAAAATTGACTTCCTGAAATTCTCTGAAATAGAAAAAAAAGCCATTGAAAATGACATTAAACAAGATTTTGATGATGCCTACGAAGGAATAAAAAAATTGCCAAAAGCAGCAAAAATGGGCGTTTACCTGGCTTATATTTATTATTTAGAATTATTCAAAAAAATAAAAAATACACCTGCCACTACCATTATGCAACAGCGCATAAGAGTAGGCGACACCAAAAAAATGAGTTTATTGTGTGCCGCCTATCTTAAATTTCAACTAACTCCGTTGTAAATCAAGAGTTCCGTAAGTGCGACTTACGGCTATGAATATTAAACCCTTTCAGGGTTTTAATACAAATACCAAAGTTGATGCATACAATTTATCAATGTCGTTATCTAAGTAGTATGTTTACAATTACTTCACCCTTTGATAATCACGCCTGTTGCCTCAAATGTAATGGCTTCTTTTGGCTTTGTGATAGCATCTATTTCGGCTTTTGTTTTCTTAGCATCTTCCGCATAATGCTTGAGTGTTGCTACATCTGTAATGGTTTTTTTGGCTGTCCCTTGCATAATTACTTCTTTGCCTTCCATTCCTTCTTTTGGAACAAAAAAACCATAATCTTTAAAAGTAATTTTCATAGTTTTGCCATCAGCAAACTCTACGTCCATCCAACAGCCTTTTTTCTTACAAGTCTGAACAATTTTTGCTTTGATTTTGGTATTGGTAGAATCCATTTTTTCCAACATTTTTGGAAGTTCTGATGCTGCTATTGCATCTTTTTCAGTTATTTTTTCACCAAAAAAAGCATCTTTTGAAGCAGTTTCAGTAGTTTTTTCTACTTTGGTATTATCTTTTGTAGCCTGACCACAAGAGTATAACGTAGTTGCCAACGCAACAATAATAGAAAATACAATATTTGATTTTTTCATTTCCTTAGATTTTTAGATGTAATTATCTCTGCAAAAGTACGAAAAATTTAACTAATTTTAATAATTTTCTTACAAAAATCATATTCATTGGCATCATTGGAGCAGACAATCACCAAACGCTCCGCAAGATTTTGCCTAATTTCTTCTTTGTACCAGTTAATATTTTCAATATCTAGGTTGGTTGTAGGCTCATCTAACAACAAAACGGGGGTTTGTGCGTAAAGCGCAAGCCCAAGTTTTAGGCGTTGTTTCATTCCAGAAGAAAAATTTTTGATAAATTTATCTTCTGATGCTTCCAAACGTAGTTTTTTGATAATTTCTTTTGAGGTTTGATTTTGAGAGAATTTTTTAAATTTCTGGTGAAAATTAATTTGTTCTAACAACGTGAATTCTTCTATAAGTTCTTGATAAGGCGCAGCAAATGACAAATAAGTATAAAAATCATCATTAGAAATGATTTTATTATCTTGAGAATAAATTATTTTCCCTTCTGATTGTGGAAAAAATCCTGCCAGACATTGTAAAAACGTAGATTT
>JAYVGJ010000450.1:0-27720 GCA_043772375.1 Raineyaceae bacterium
GGCATTTTGTTCTCTACCATTTGTTTTGTCCCAAAACAGCGTTTTGATAAATCAAACGCCTACATAAAAATTTACAAAATAACAATGTCGTTATCTAACTAACAAACACAATTTTTCATTTTTTTGATAAAATTCCAATTAAGAATATAAGCAAAAAGCAGGCTAGTGCAGCCCACACCAATAGAAATAAATTCTATATAACTAACTTCGTGGAAAACATGCCCCAAACTAAGCACACCAAAACCCAGTAAAGCCAATATTATTGGAGAAAATTGCTTATGTATGCGCCTATCACGTGTGAGCAAATACGCAGAGGTACACGCCCCAGTGAGCAACATCAACCATTCAAAAATTTCGGATGAGAAAAAACTTTGTCCTAAAAATGGTAACAAACTGACCAAAAATGGCAAAGCAATGCAATGAATAGCACACAAAAACGGCAAAACTAACCCAAACTTATTGGTATTTTCAGAAATATTAGAAGAAACATTTTTTGCAATACTTTCAGTAATATCTTCGGAAATTATTTGTGTTTTCATCTTTTGTGTGGAGATAATAAATTTTTGAGTTGCTTTATTAAACAATGTTGCAAATATAATAAAAGTTCAACAATGTTGCAAATATAGTGTGGTTTTTTCTTTAATTTTTATTTTACTGCGTTCCATTCTGCGTGAAATTGCGCTAAAAAAACCTCCATAAATTGGTGTCTTTCTAGTGCCATTTCTTTGCCTGTTTTGGTGTTCATTTTGTCTTTTAGTAGTAAAAGTTTTTCATAAAAATGGTTGATAGTGTGTGAGTTAGCATTTTTATATTCTTCTTTTGTCATATTAAGATTGGGCGTAATGTTTGGGTCGTATAAAAGCCTATTTTTGAAACCGCCATAATTAAAAGCTCGTGCAATGCCTATTGCGCCTAGCGCATCAAGTCTGTCCGCATCTTGCACAATTTCTAATTCTATTGAAGCAAATTTTTTGTCAAAATTTCCACCTTTGAATGAAATGTTTTCAATAATATTGATAACGTGCTGAATAACAGTTTCTTCTGTGTTTTCTTGTTCCAAAAATTGACGAGTTATTTTGGGTGCAATAGTTTCGTCCCCGTTGTGAAATTTGCTGTCTGCTATGTCGTGCAAAAGTGCGCCTAACTGCACAACAACTAGATTACAATCTTCCTTTTTAGCCATAAAAAGAGCATTTTTATAGACACGCTCCACGTGAAACCAGTCGTGTCCGCTTTCTGCATTGTGTAATTTTTCCTTTACAAAAATGATGGTTTTTTCAATAATTAACATAAAAAATTGTGAATTGTGAATGAATACAAGGTATAAATCAGTCATAATAGCCCAATCTAATAAAATTCGTTTAATCCAACTTAAAAAAATGTAAAATACCAAAAAAATCTTACCTTTGCACAAAAAATAAACCCTCAAGTAAAGTTCCTCCAATCTCCAAAAAAATCTAATAAAAAATCTATGAAATATAAACGCATCTTACTCAAACTTAGCGGAGAAGCCCTCGCTGGAGACCGTCAGGAATACGTGATTAACCCACAAAAACTAGAACAATACGCTCACGAAATCAGTGATGTAGTAAAACTTGGCATACAAGTAGCTGTTGTGGTTGGTGGTGGCAATATTTATAGAGGTTCTGAAGCCGACAAATCTGGCATAGATAAGGTACAGGGAGATTATATGGGAATGTTGGCAACTGTTATCAATGGTATGGCAATGCAAAATGCCATAGAAAAACAAGGTTGTTTTACTCGTTTGATGTCTGCACTTAAAATGGAACAAGTTTGTGAGCCGTTTATCCGCAGGCGTGCTATTCGTCATTTGGAGAAAGGTAGAGTAGTTATTTTGGCGGCAGGCACAGGAAATCCGTATTTTACCACAGATTCTGCGGCAAGTCTAAGAGCTATTGAAATTGAGGCTGATGTAGTTTTGAAAGGCACAAAAGTTGATGGCATTTATACGGCAGACCCCAACAAAGATGCGAATGCAGTGCGTTATACACACGTTTCCTTTGATGAAGTCTATGAAAAAAATCTTAATGTGATGGATATGACTGCCTTCACACTTTGTAGAGAAAATAATTTGCCTATTATTGTTTTTGACATCAATAAAATAGGGAATCTTAGCAAGATTATGCAAGGTGAGCAAGTAGGCACACTCGTAACCAGAGAAGGTTTACTTGAAAAAAATGGCGTAAATGACCGCTAATTGAGTTATAAGTTATGAATTATGAGTTTTGAGTTGAATACATTTTTCTACAAAAAATTTAGTTGAAATGAAAAATACGTAATAAAAATTATTACGTATTTTTTTCATTAGAAATACTTTGCATACAATTCATAATTCATAACTTATAATTCATATCTAATTACAAGCATCTATTTGTTTAAAAATAGATGCTTCTTGTTTTTTAATGATATTGGCAGGCAAACTTGCATCTCATTTGGTGAGTTGGCGCACACGTTTATCACGTTTTTACCGTTTTTTGGCGAAGAAACTTCTACATATTCCTTTCCAAAAGTAGCAGGAATTTTGGTTGTCTTGGCAGTTGTTCCCACAACAACGCCCTTCATAATGCGTCTATCATTTGCTCTCAAATCAACATCAACTCTTAATATTGGCAAGACAATCTTTTTGCGCAAAAAGAACATTATTAAAAATATTATAAGAAAAAGTTAGTAGCAAAAACGAAAACAAAAATACATTTTTCATAGTTTTAAACCTGATTTTGGTAAATTTCAATAGAAATAAGATGTGTAAAATACAAAACCACTACAAATTCTGATAAAAATTTGTTCCGTATTTGTTTTTTTTTTATCTTTGCACCAAAATTTAGAACGTATTATAAAAAATAAAAATCTAATATAAATAAAAAATGGCTGATACAACCGCAAAACTCGCTTATAAAGTAAAAGATATTGCTCTTGCAGAATGGGGACGTAAAGAAATCTCTCTTGCAGAAGCTGAAATGCCTGGTCTTATGGCACTTCGTGCAGAATTTGGCTTGGTAAAACCACTTAAAGATACTCGTATTGCAGGTTGTTTGCACATGACTATCCAAACGGCAGTACTTATAGAAACACTTGTAGCACTTGGTGCAGAAGTTTCTTGGTCATCTTGTAACATTTTCTCTACACAAGACCACGCAGCAGCCGCTATTGCAGCAGCTGGTATTCCTGTTTTTGCTTGGAAAGGTATGAATGAAGAAGAATTTGATTGGTGCATTGAACAAACTTTGTACGCTTTTGAAGGTGCAAAACCTTTAAATATGATTCTTGATGATGGTGGCGACCTTACAAATATGGTGCTTGACCGCTTCCCTGCACTTGTTGCTGAAATCAAAGGCATTTCTGAAGAAACAACAACAGGCGTTCACCGTTTGTACGAGCGTATGAAAAATGGCAAATTGCCTCTTCCTGCTATCAATATCAATGATTCTGTAACAAAATCTAAATTTGATAACAAATATGGTTGTCGTGAGTCTTTGGTAGATGCTATTCGTAGAGCTACTGATATTATGATGGCTGGAAAAGTGGCGGTTGTGGCTGGTTATGGTGATGTAGGGAAAGGTTCTGCGCAATCTTTGAGTTCTCAAGGTGTGCGTGTAATTGTTACTGAAATTGACCCAATTTGTGCATTACAAGCGGCAATGGACGGCTATCAAGTGCTTAAAATGGATACTGCTATTCCTTTGGCTGATATTATTGTTACAGCAACTGGAAATATGCACATTGTAGTTGAAAAACACTTCAAAGCAATGCGTCATAATGCTATTTTGTGTAACATTGGACACTTTGATACTGAAATTGATATGGCTTGGTTGAACAAAAACTACGGCGCATCAAAAGATGTTATCAAACCACAAGTGGATAGATACACCATTGAAGGTAAAGATATTATAGTTTTGGCGGAAGGTCGTTTGGTAAATCTTGGTTGCGGAACTGGACACCCATCTTTCGTAATGTCTAGCTCATTCACTAACCAAGTGCTTGCACAAATGGAACTTTGGATGAACCCAGGCAAATACGAAAATCAAGTTTATGTGCTTCCTAAGCACCTAGATGAAAAAGTAGCGTATCTTCACCTTGCAAAAGTTGGTGCAGAAATAGATGTACTTACTTCAGACCAAGCTGAATATATTGGTGTTGCAAAAGTAGGTCCTTTCAAAAATGATGCTTACAGATACTAAGTTTTAGGTACTAGGTTTTAGGTACGAAACTTTTGAACAGTAAAAAACGTGTTAGATTGATTTCTAACACGTTTTTTGTTTTTAAATTTCCAATAAGTTAGGAATTATTACGGTAAAAACAGAACCAACACTATATTCTGATTGTACGCCTACGTTTCCGCCTAGTTTTTGGGCAATTTCACGGGCAATAAATAGCCCTAAACCTGAGCCTACGCCTGCTTTGGGGTTTGCTCTATAAAACATGTTAAAAATCTTCTCAATATGCTCTATTTCAATACCTTCTCCGTTGTCTGCAAACTGAATAATGGCTTGTTGGCTATCTGCTTTGATAGAAATTTTGAGATAAGAGGTTTCATAATCACGAGAATAACGCAGGGCATTGCCAATAATATTGCTAAAAACCACTTCTAAACGCTTTCTATCACAAATAAACGTCCCTTCTTGGATAATATCAATAGTTTGTTTGACTTTATCAGCATTTTTATAAAAACTAAAGCCATTCAGCACATTTTGAGTCATCTCTCTAAAATCAATTTCGTCCTTTTCCACCTCCAAACGCATATTACTAGAGTAATTTACAATATCTTGTATAAATTCATCTAGCCTTTTTACCGTAATTTCTTGGAGATTAAGATAATCTTGTATTCTGTCTAAACTATTTTCTGTTTTGCTAAGATTAATAAGCCCCAAAAGTGTCGCAATAGGGGAGCGTAAGTCGTGGGCGGCACTATACACGAAGCGGTCAAGCTCATAATTAGTCTTTTGCAGCTCATCTAAAAGGCTACGGTTTTGTGTTTTTAGCCTATTTATTTCCAGCGCACTATCAATACTAACCTTCAAATCCTCACTTTTCCAAGGTTTTGTGATATATTGATGCACCCTTCCCTTGTTGATAGCCGCTACAATAGCCTCTATATCCGAGTAACCAGTCAGAATGATACGCATTACATCAGGATATTGCCCTGCAATCTGTTCCAAAAACTCCACTCCTGTAACTTTGGGCATACGTTGGTCTGTAATGACGAGTTGGATAGGGTTTTGCTCCAAAATAATGCTTCCTTCACTAGCAGAGGTAGCGAGATAAATATCATAATGCCTTCTGAACACAGATTTGAAACTAACGAGGTTTTTAGGCTCGTCATCTATATAAAGAATTAGTTTTTTAGGTGTGTTCTCGTCTTGCATTTAGCTATTTTGAAAGTTTTTTATGCGTTACTAATATGATTGTGAGTGCTTTTGAGCGCAGTATTTTAATAAATTCTCACAAATTTTTCTGTAAAATACGTATTTTTTGTTTTATTAGGTTAATTTTGAGAAAAAAAGTTAAAAATATTTTTACAATTTTGCCAAATATCTCTAAAATTACGCTTAATCACGCTCAAAATGCCACTTGTTTATCTCTCTTTGGGTTCTAATATAGGAAAAAATATCAAAGATATTGCTAAAAACCTTGCTGCTGCATGTGTTTTTTTGGAGGAAAAGGTAGGAAAAATCATATTGAACTCTAAGATTTATCAAACAAAAGCGTGGGGCGTACAAAATCAGGCGGACTTTTGTAACCAAATCATACTAATTAGTACAAATTTAGTTCCTGAAATGCTTTTAAATGTACTTTTAGATATAGAATTATCTTTGGGAAGAGTGCGTAAAGTGCGTTGGGGCGAGAGAATTATTGATATTGATATTATTTATTTTGATGATTTGATAATAAATGATACTTTTGGAGAAAATTTGCTTATTGTTCCTCACCTACGTATGCAAGAGCGGCTTTTTGTGCTTGTACCTTTGGCTGAAATTGCGCCAAATTTTGTTCACCCAATACTAAAAAAAACAAATAAACAACTTTTAAGCATTTGTAATGATGATTTGGAGGTGTTGATTTATGATGAAATATAAGTTTTTACTAACACTTTGTCTTAATATTTTCAAAAAATAACAAAAAAGATACAAATTATAACAAAAAACATACAACCGACAACAAAATAGATACAAATTATAACAAAATAGATACAAATTATAACAAAAAACATACAACCGACAACAAAAAACATACAACCGACAATAATACTTATACAATTAGCAACAAAATCTATATAAACAACACTAAAATAGCATCAAACGACAAATAAATATACATAATTAACTATAAATTTCATTCTTTTTAAAATGTCCGACAAACTCACTTCTCAAAAATCTATATTGCCTCCTATTGTTGTAATGGGTGTTTTCTTTGCTATTTTTGGTTTTATTACGTGGTTGAATAGCGTGCTTATTCCGTACCTCAAAATAGCCTGTGAATTGAGCCAAACCTCCCAATACGAGCAGTATTTAGTTACGTTTGCGTTCTTTATTTCTTATACAATAATGGCTTTGCCTGCGTCTTTTTTACTAGAAAAAACGGGATTTAAGCGTGGAATGGTCATTGGTTTGGTGATTATTGCGGTTGGTTGTCTTACTTTCATTCCTGCGGCACAAAGCAGAACTTTTAGTATATTTTTGATAGGGATTTTCATACAAGGCGCAGGTTTGGCACTTTTGCAGACTGCTGTAAATCCGTATGTAGCCGTCTTGGGTGCGCCTGAAAGTGCGGCGCAACGCATCAGCATAATGGGCATTTGCAACAAATTGGCTGGGATTATTGCGCCACCTTTGATGGGTTATATTCTTTTGAAAGATACGGATACATTAGAAGCGAGTTTGAAAGAACTTACTAGAGATTTGCAAGTAGAAAAACTCCAATTATTAGCTGATAAAGTCATTTTGCCTTACGGAATACTGACTGTTTTTATACTTTTGATAGCTTTGCTACTGTATTTTATCCATTTGCCCGAAATTAGTCTTAATAAGGCTGATGAAAGTACAAAAAATGTACAACAAAGTACAAAAACGTCTATTTTTCAGTTTCCAAGTGTGTTTTTGGGTGCGTTGGCTATTTTCTTTTATGTGGGCGCAGAGGTAATTGTGGGGGATACCATTATTACGTATGCAAAACAGATAGGATTTACGGCAGAGCAGGCTAATTTTTTCCCTTCTTTGGCACTTGTGGCAATGCTGGTGGGTTATGTTTTGGCAATTTTTTGTATTCCAAAATATATTTCTCAAGAAAAATCATTGATTGTTTGTTGTGTTTTGGGGATTTTTTTGATGTTTGGGGCGGTTTTTTTGAAGGGAGAAATGTCTATTTATGCTTTGGCATTGCTTGGTTTGGCTAATTCTGTGATGTGGCCTGCTATATTTCCTTTGGGGATAGCAAAGTTAGGAAAATTCACTGAAAAAGGGTCTGCCATTATGATAATGGGTATTTCTGGGGGTGCTTTTTTGCCTTTGATTTACGGAGTTTTAGCGACAAAATACGGTTTGCAAGCAGGATATTGGGTGCTTTTGCCTTGTTATTTGTATATTTTGTACTTTGCGGTGGCTGGTTATAAGAAATGAGAATAACAAAGAATTAATTTGAATTTATTATTTTTGTAAAACCGCAAAAATAGGTTACTTTTGCCTTGCTTTACTTTTGAAGTGGCATTATTTTAGGTAAATACCGAACAAATTATAAACAAATTTTGGACAAATTTTATACAAATTTCATTTATCTTATTATCATAAAAGGGACAAATTTCGTTTTTCCTTACTTGCTTACTGTACCTTATTTGGCACGCACTTTGGGCGAGGGGAAATTTGGTAAAATTGCGTTTACTGTTGGTTTTATGAGTTTTTTTATTGCTTTTGTTGAATACGGTTTTAATTTGACAGCTACACGAGATTTGACTATTCACAAAGACAACCCACAAAAAGTAAACGAAGTTTATAATACGGTTTTGGCTTGTAAGTTAGTTTTGTTTGCAATAAGTGTTTTGGTTGCTTTGGTGGTTATTTTTAGTTTTAAGTTTTTTAGAGATGATTATTTATTGTATGTAAGTTCTTTGCTTTTGGTGCTTGGTCAGGCACTTTTGCCTATTTGGTTTTTCCAAGGGGTGAATAACTTAAAGCCTATGGCAATCATCAATTTAGGCATCAATATCATTGTTTTTGGCGTAATGTTTTTGGTCGTAAAAACGACAGCTGATTATTTATTTGTAAATATTATTCAGGGTTTGGGTTGGATTTTAGCTAGTTTTATCTGTATGATAATTGCTAAAAAGCAATATAATTTGTGTTTTTACAGCCAAAAATGGCAAACACTTTGGGCGGAACTGAAGGTATCTTTTGGTATTTTCACAACTAATTTTTTGCATTTTTCTTTCCTTACTGCTAATTTATTTATGGTTGGTTTGTTTGTGGAAGGCAAAGCACTAGACGAATACAGTTATTCAGACAAAATTTATATGATGTTGCGTACTTTTGCGGGCATTATTTATGTTGTCGTTTACCCAAAAGTAAGTAACTTATTTTTATTCTCCCCAGAAAAAGTTAATTCTTTTTTGTTGAAAATCAGCGGTTTAATAGCCATTATCTTTTTTTCTTTTTCTAGCTTTATTTTCATATTTGCGTCAGAAATATTGCTATTATTATCAGGGCAAAACTCTGAAAAATCAATATTATTATTAAAAATTATTGCGTTTGCACCGTTTCTGTACGCTATGAGCGTGCCTATAAGCCAAAAAATGCTTGTCAGTAATAATGAAAAAAAATTATCAATTATTTTGATTTTTACTATTTTATTCAATTTGTGTATTAACTTAATATTATTACCTTTGTACCACGAAATTGGCGGAGCTATTTCCTTATTGCTTACAGAAGGGTTTTTCCTTGCTTTGGGTAGTTTATGTTTACCATTTCTTAGTGATAAAAGATTAAAAAGTGTTAAAATAACAAATTAAAATAATAAATTAAAATAATAAATTCAAGAAATAACTAATGACGGAAAATAAATGTCTTTTGTGTGAAAGTAAAAATATTACTACAGTTGAAGAATTAGATACGAAAATTATTACAGATTTATACCAATCACGTGCTAATATCAATGTAAAAAAATACTTTACAAGTATTCCTACCATTAGTTTGTGTGAGTGTAGTTCTTGCAAACTGCGTTATTATTATCCTTTGGTACTTGGAGATGGGCATTTTTACGAGCAATTACAAGATTATGAAGGCTATTATTTGGAAGAAAAATATGATTATCTTGAGGCTGCCAAATTTATTTCTACGACTGATGATGTACTTGAAGTAGGTTGTGGAGCTGCTTTTTTTACTAACTTTATTAAGTCTAAATCATACACAGGCATAGAATTTAATGATAAAGCTATCAAAATAGCACAAAGCAAAAATATTAATGTTCAAAAAGAATTTTTGGAAGTTCACGCAGAGAAAAATGCAGAAAAGTATGATGTTGTTTGCTTTTTTCAGGTGCTTGAACACGTAGAAAACCCAAAAACCTTTCTAGAAAGTGCCGTAAAATGCCTTAAAAAAGGGGGGAAACTTATTTTGGCAGTTCCTGCAGAAGATAGTTTTATCTCTAGACACGTTAATTATTATCTCAATATGCCTCCCCACCACGCCACACGTTGGTATGATAGTACACTTAACAAAATTGCTGGTATGTTTGATATGGAACTTATCAATATCTCACATGAACCTCTACACAAAATCCACGAAGAATTTTATGAGAAAGTAGAGATATTCCAAAAAATAAGAAAAACGCTAGGAATACCTTTCAGAATGCTAGAAAATGGAATTTTTAACACATTTTTATATGGTATGGCTACTGTAGCTGCAAAAATTAAAATTTTATTGGGAAAGAAAAATAAAGATGCGGTTGGGCAATCTGTTGTAGTTGTTTATGAGAAAAAATAGTGATAATCAATCAAATTATTAGCCTACAAATATTTAAAGACTTTGTAGGTTTTTTTTGCAATTTTATGACGTTAAATTATGATTTCTTGTTTTTAGAGCCTCCGCCTGTCTTCTAGCCATTATTTGCGCCACAAAACCCATCAAAATCCAGTACATTACAGCATAAATAGGACTTTCTAGCACCAAATTGAATAACCCTATAATGCTTATTGTAAAAAAACTCCAAAAGCACAACATTAAAAATGGGCGTTTGCGGTAATAAAAATTATAATTATAATATTCTTTCATTATTGTACCATAAAAGCACAATAACAATACCAAATAAGCCACTCCCAAACGTACAGAAAGCGTAATATAGGTGTTATGACAGCCTATAACGTGAGCGTCGTGTTCGTCTGTTTGACCAGATTCCGTTGTTTTTGCACCTTCTTGATAAGGTAAAATAGGCGTTCCAAAACCAATACCAATAAGGTTTTCTGGGAAGTTTTCAGTTGTTACTCTATACCAAAAAACAAGTCTCCACGTAGAATTAGGGTCTATTTGAAGAAATTTGCTGTTTTCTCTCACTTTTAGCATATCACCAAAAAGATTATAAGTATCCGTTTTTGCAAGTTTGTAATATGGAATAAAATTAAGGAAAACAAGGAATACGACCATAAAACCACTAAAAAATAATACTTTAAACATTCTATAACTTGGTATCATTATAATTCCTATCAAAATAACGCCAATCAGGCTTACAGTCATAGAGGCGTAGCGTTGCGCATAGATAAATGTAAGCACAAGTAAGCCAATAACAGAAAGAATTTTGGTGCTTTTAAACAAAAACGGCAAAAATACAGCAGCAGAAAACCTATCTAATAATATTTCTACTGGATAAATGAAAAATATTACTACATAAGATAAAAAATAACTTTTTATGAGTATGATAAAACCTTGAAAATACTGAAATAAATAAAATCCTAGAAAAAACCCAAAAGAAGAATAAAAAATGACAGAACTCCTAAAATAATAATAAAAGTTGGTACAAGTGGCAATAGACACAATGGCGTGAAACAAATTGAGCAATAAAAACCACAAAACAAGGTGATATAAACGCACACGAGGCACTTTAAAAGTGAGTTTTGGGGTAAGGCCTTTGTACAAAAAAATCAATATTCCAAATAAAGAAAGCACTTCATTAAAAAAGAAAACCCGCTCAAAGATGGTGTAATTTAGTCCGTAAAGCAGAAAAATAATAAAAATAATATATGCAATACGTTTTCTCATTTTTAGTTGGTAGCAGTTTTTTAGGTAAAATTATGTAAGATATTTTCCACAAAAGTACGCATTATTTTCCTTTAAGAATATTATTTTGAAAAAATTTCTTATATTTGCAGGAATTTTAACTCATTTATATCTTTTTAACTGATAATCATACTACATATTTTGCTATTATGAACAAGAAAAATATTATTATTTCCGTTGTTGTTGTCGCACTTTTGAGTGCTGGAATATTCTTCTGGAACAAAGCGCAAAAGCGTGCAGAACGTAATCCTACTAATGCTTCCAAAGAAGAAATAGTAGCTCTTATTAAAAAACTACCTGAATATTTGGGAGATAAGGTAGAAATTACAGATGATTTTTATGTAAAAACAGATAACGGTGCTTTTCAAGGTACACTAAACGAGATGTACAGGCTTTCTGCCAATTATGACCCTCTTGTTGATGAAGCAAAAAAACTCGCTATACCTATGCCTGTTTTAGCATATAAAACAGCATCAGGATATTTTAAACCTGCTAAAAAGTAAAAAAAATACTGCAAATGAAACAATTTACATTTATTTTCGTATATTTGCACCTTTAATAATTTAGCTAGCTATTTTAGCTCACAAAATGGCAACAGAATAGTTTAAACTCATATCAAAGAAATAATCACTAAAATAAAAAATATATGTCTGATATTCTTTCAGAACACAAAAAAACTTGGGAAACAAAGAAAATCCTGAGGGTTATTTATTCAGAATGGTACAAACAAATTATTAGTGATTTGCATTTATCTTCTGCAAAAACCTTGGAGTTGGGTGCTGGAAGTGGGAATTTTAAAGAATTTAAGCCTGACGTTATTTCCGCAGATATTGACAAACAAGACTGGCTTGATATGTGTTTTGATGCTCATAAAATGCCTTTTAAAGAGGGAGAACTAGCTAATATAGTACTTATAGACGTTTTACATCACCTTGCAAATCCTGTTTTGTTTTTGGAAGAAGCTTTTAGAGTTTTAGAAAAAAATGGCAGAATAGTGATGTTAGAGCCTTTTCCTTCTACTTTTTCGTTGCCTATTTATAGGAAATTTCACCCAGAACCATTTATTATGGATGTTGATTATTTTTCTAAAACAGAAACAGAACAAAAAGACCCTTGGGACTCTAATCAAGCAATTCCTTACTTAGTTTTTTTCAAAGATTTCAAAAAATTTCAAGCCCGTTTTTCTGACAAATATACTATTGTCAAAAAAGAAAAAATGAGTTTTTTGTTGTATCCTGCTTCTGGTGGTTTTGAAAATAAATCTATGATTCCTGACTGGCTTATTCCTGTTTTTAAGGGCATTGAGTGGTTGCTTTACCCTTTACGTTCTTTGCTTGCATTTAGGTGCTACATTGTCATTGAAAAAAAATAATTACAAATATTATTTTTTATATCCCTTATATAATTTGTTTCTATGAATTTGACCAATAAAGGTTTTCGTATTTTGTTTATTGCTTGGTTGGTGATGCTAGTTATTTTAGCTTACTGCCTTTATATCAATGCTTATTTTAAAATAACTGTTGTAACTGATGGTGTTGCTAATATCTCTTCAAAGAATGAAACTGGTTTTTTTCCAAGAAGTTATTTTACTTTGTTTTTCGGTTTGATAATTTGCCTTTTATATGCTTTTTATAGGATTTATACAAGAAACGGCAAATTTTTTAATATTTCTCAAGATACGTTTTGGGTTGTCTTGCTTGTTGCTTGTATTGTAGTGTTTTTTAGCTTATTACAACAAATCAATATTTATGAATTGGCTAACTCTCCAAGAAAATTAACTGTTGATACTTGGACAACCAAAAGTGTCAAAGAAAAAATACAAAATTTGCCTGAATATCAAGGAGATAGCCTAATAGTTTATCAAGATGGAAGTGTAGAAAGTAAAAATGGACTTATTCAAAGTGTGATAGCACAAATGTATATTGTTCCAGCTAATTTTGCAGGTATTCAGAATGAAGCTACTACGTCTGGTTTGCCTGTGGGCTATTACGGCTATAAGCAAGCAATGGTTTATTATGCACAAGCACACCCAGAAAAACTCAAAAAATAGATGAAAATAACGGTTATCAAAACTATTCTTTTGCTGATTTTTCCAATTTTATTGGGTTATTTTTTGTATGACGCAAAAATGACACAAGGTTCTTTCAATTTAGGACAAAATGCAGACCCTGCTTATGTTTACTTGTTCAATTCAATGAATTTGGCTCACGGATATATACCAGGACACATAGACCACCCAGGAACAGTATTGCAATATTTAGGAGCAATTGTACTTAGAGTTACTTATTTGGTAGATGGTACTGCACCAACTCTTATAGAAGATGTAATGCAAAAACCTGAAAAATACCTGCATATTATTGCTAATATTGCTATTTTTTTGAATGTTTTTGCAGCTTTTTTATTTGGCTTTTTGACTGATAAATACACAAAAAAGCTGTGGATTGGTATTTTTTTACAAATATCACCCTTGTTATTTATTGATATTTTGGTTTTGTTTGTGCCTAAGGTTTGCGCAGAATCTCTGATACTCATACCAACTATGGGCGTTTGTTTTCTTAGTATTTTATTTTGGTTTAAAGATGATGCTTTCACAAATAACAGCAAATATATTTTTGCTTTCGCTTTTATATTAGCTCTTGGCATCATCACTAAAATAACTTTTGTGCCATTTGGCATTATTCCTTTGTTGCTTATAAAGAGTTATAAGCGTAAAATGTATTTTGTTCTTGTTACTTTTTTGTTGTTAGTTTTAATAGGAATGCCTGCTTTCTTCTCCTATGAATATCTTTTTAGTTGGATTAAAGGGCTTTGGGGACATTCAGGGCATTATGGTAGCGGAGAAAAAAAGTTTTTGGACACTACTACGTTTTTTGCCAATGTTAGGGCAATTATGGCAGACAACAAAAATTTTGTTTTAGCAGTGCAAATTGTTTTTGCAATATTTGTTATTTATATAGTTAAATTTAAGTCTTTCCTAAAAGAAAATCCTATACTTTGTAAAAAAATGGGGATTTATTTTTTTATATTTATTGTCATATTGTGTGTTAATGTACTTTTTGTCGCTAAACATTACCGCCCAAGATATTTGATACCATTATTTAGTTTCACGTATGCTATGTTGCCCGTGTTTTATTTATTTTTAGAAGAAATTTTACGAGATAAGCTAGTATTTTCAAAAGTATCTTTGCAAAAAATAGCTGCTGTCGTTTGTGTATGCATAATGGCTCTAATGACGTGGAACATCAAAAATAGGTATCAAGCAAGCGTTGAATATTTTGGAAGATATACAAAAGGCAGAACAGAAACGCAAATGTTGGCAAATAAGCTAGAAAATGCTATTTTCTTGTACTATTATTCTAATTCTTCTGATAAAAATATTCTTGTTTTTGGGATAAATGTATATGCAGCAGGATTAAAAAGCACATACCATTATTATTTGCACAAGATGCACCCAGATATGATAGAATTTAATCCAAGTAGTGGCTGGTGTTATAACAATGAAAAACCAATTGGCATCAAAGAAATAATTAAAAAGAAAAAAAGAATATTTTTGTATGGTGGCGCACTTTCAGATAAAGAAAAAATAAAAATACGAAATAGTGATACAGAAGAAATAACCTTCCCAATAAAACTAATACAAGACAATAATACAGATGAATTTATCTATGAGGTAATTTACTAATATGAAACTAAAAATCATTAAAATTATAGTTGCGCTAGTATTACCAATAATATTGGGTGTGCTGTTGTACCAAGCCAAGACTGCACAAGGACCATTTCATATTTGGCATCACTCTGACCCAAGTTATGTTTATTTATTTAATTCTATAAATCTTAACTACGGCTATGTACCTGGTCATATAGACCACCCAGGTACTATTTTGCAGTATTTAGGAGTAATTATTATAAAAATTACATATTGGGTAAGTGGTACAAAAACAACAATAATAGAAGATGTGGTTGCGCAACCAGAAAAATATCTTTCAATACTCTCTAATGTAATTATTGTTTTTAACGTCTTGGCTTTTTTTGTAATAGCTTTATTAGCGGATAGATACCTCAAAAGAATATGGATTGGTATTTATTTACAACTTATTCCACTTTTTTTTATTGACATTTCAGTTTTCTATATTTATAAAATAATGGCGGAATCTATGCTATGGGTTTTTGCAACTTATTTGGCTTTTTTATGTATTATTTTTTGGTTTAAGAAACCTGAAGTTACTAATCAAAATAAGTGTATTTTTGCGTTTTCGCTGGTTGTAGCTTTGGGTATTATTACCAAATTTACTTTTATGCCCTTTGCTATTATTCCCTTATTTTTAATACAAAATAACAGAAAAAAAGGCTATTATATTCTGATTACGGTGCTTTTATTTATATTGATAGCTTTGCCTGCTCTATTTTCTTACAAATATATTTTTGACTGGATTAGCAGTCTTTTAATTCATTCTGGACACTACGGAACTGGTAAAGTTGATGTGATACTAAATGCCAATGCGTTTCTATCTAGTTTAGAAACAATAATAACAAGTTACTTGCTTTTTCCTATCATAATAGTAGTTATTTCTGGGCTGATTTGGTTGCTGAAATATAAAGAATTTAATCACCGTAACGCCCTTTTAAATAAAAAAATACTTTTATTTTTTCTGTTTTTTTTCTTGATGGTAATTGTGAATAGTTTACTAGTTGCAAAACACTATGACCCAAGATATTTAACAATAATAATTTGTTTTAGTTTTGGCATTTTACCAGTTTTTTATCTATTTTTGCAAGAAATATTTAAAGATAAGCTAGGAATACAAAAAATCATTAATTCTTTGTGTATTATTATGATTGTTGGAATGTTATATGGTACTCATACTTTTAATGATGGTATTGTAATGTTAGAGCAAAATAAACAAAAACGAACTGAACTGAATGATAAAATTTTGAAAGCAAAAGAAGAAAAAACTATTGTTATTTATTATTATGCTAATTCTTCTCCTATGTTTGCGCTTGCTTTTGGTATCTCATTTGGTGGAATAATGAAAGATACTTATGCATATTATACACAAAAATTAAACCCTGATATGATAGAACTAAATATTACCAATAATAAATGTTATGTCTGGAGTAAGCCAATACCAATATCTAAAATTATAGAGCAGAAGAAAAGAATATTTTTACAAGGCTCTATATTGCCAGAAAACTATAAAAATACTATTAAAATTCTTAATGATGACGATACCAAAGAGCTTTCTTTTCCTGTAAAACTCATCTTTGATAATCAGTCTGGGGAGTGTATATACGAACTTATCTATTAGTCTAAAAAATAAAAAATTATTTATGATAAAAAATTATCTTTACCGTCTTCTTGCCAAATACCTTAGCTTTTATGTCAGACCAGACAATACAACGCTGGAAATTAAGCCTAAAAATGATTTGCTACAAAAAAAACTCACTAGCAAACACTACGAAACCATAGACGATATTTCAGAAATGAAAAATCAAGAGTATGAATACCTTATCCTTAATGGAACGCTGCATTATGAGGCTGATATTCAACTTTTCTTAGAAAATATCTACGACAAAATACCTGCAACCACTCGCCTAATCATCACTTATTATAGTGCTTTGTGGTCGCCATTTGTAAAACTTGCTTCTCTTTTTGGTTTGAGGAAAAAAACAAAAAATACTAACTGGATAACACACCAAGATTTAGATAATTTTGCTTTGCTTACCAATTTTGAAATTGTGCAAAAGCAGGTGCGTGTTTTGTGTCCTGTTTTTATTCCTATTTTGAGCTATATTTTGAATAGATGGGTTTTGCCTTTGCCTTTTTTTAGAAATTTCGGACTGGTCAATATTGCGGTCTTGCGTCCCAAATACAAAAATCCCTTAGCAAATGCCTCTGTTTCTGTGGTGGTAGCAGCTCGTAATGAAGCTGGGAATATTGAAGATATTGTCAAAAGATTACCTAAAATGGGTAAAAATGACGAACTGATTTTTGTAGAAGGTGGCTCATCTGATAATACTTGGGACGAAATCCTGCGCATACAAGAGAAATACAAAGACACGCTCACCATAAAACTTGCCAAACAAGATGGAAAAGGCAAAGGTGATGCTGTAAGAAAAGGTTTTAATATGGCAGAGCAAGATATTTTAATGATTTTGGATGCTGATATGACTGTTCCACCAGAAGATTTACCAAAATTTTATCATAGCATAAAAAATGATTTGGGTGAGTTTATCAACGGCACACGCCTTGTATATCCAATGGAAAAAGAAGCAATGAGATTTTTTAATTTGATTGGAAATAAATTTTTTGCAGCGGCATTCTCTTATACGCTTAGTCAGCCATTAAAAGATACTTTGTGCGGTACAAAAGTGCTTTCTAGGCAAAACTACCAAAAGCTAGCAGCTAACAGAAATTATTTTGGTGATTTTGACCCTTTTGGTGATTTTGATTTACTTTTTGGCGCATCTCGTTTGGGGCTGAAAATTGTTGAACTTCCTATCACCTACAAAGCTCGCACTTATGGTAGCACTAATATTGAGCGTTGGAAACATGGTGTTATTTTGCTACAAATGCTTTGGTTTGCTATTAGAAGGATAAAATTTATTTAAAACATTCAAAATGACTAAACTTTCTATTATCATTCCTGCCTACAATGAAGGTGCGACCATACATCATATTCTTAACAAAATTAAGGCTGTTGATTTGATTAGTGCTATTGAAAAAGAAGTAATTATTATCAATGATTATTCAAAAGATAATACAGAAGAAGCAATTTTAGGTTATCAAGCGCAAAACCCTGACCTTAATATTCAGTATTTCAAACACGAAAAAAATAAAGGAAAAGGAGCAGCTCTGCATACAGGTATAGAAAAAGCAACTGGTGAGTACCTTATTATACAAGATGCAGACTTAGAATACAATCCGCAGGAATATAATTTGCTTTTGCAACCTATTTTAGACGGCTTTGCAGATGTAGTGTTTGGTAGCCGTTTTATGGGTGGCAAACCTCATAGGGTTCTATTTTTTTGGCATACTATTGGGAACAATTTTCTTACTTTTTTGTCTAATATGTGCTGTGGCATTAATTTAACAGATATGGAAACTTGCTATAAATTATTCAAAGCAGATAATATCAAAAGCATAAAGCTAAACGAAAACCGTTTTGGTTTTGAGCCAGAAGTTACTGCAAAAATCTCCCGCATACCCAAAATACGCATCTACGAAGTAGGTATCTCTTACTATGGGCGTACTTATGAAGAAGGCAAAAAAATTGGTTGGAAAGATGGTTTTAGAGCCATTTATTGCATTTTGAAATACGGACTTTTTAAAAGATAAAAAATAGTTATGGAAAACAAATTTGAATTTAAAGCTGTTGATACAGAGGGTTTAGAAACACTTTCTGCTATAGAAAATGCTGATAAACTTAATGAATGGATGTATGATACTATACAACCCTACTGTAAAGGGAAAATTTTGGAAATTGGTAGTGGAATAGGGAATATTTCCGCCTATTTTATGAAAAATAATAAGGATATTACGTTGAGTGATATTAGAGAAAATTATTGTGAAATCCTGAAAAAGAAATTTATAAATAATACAACTATCCAATTTGACCTTACAGATGCTAATTTTGATACAAAAATGAGTGGACATTTGGGACAATATGATACTGTTTTTGCCTTAAATGTGGTAGAACATATTGAAAATGATTACTTAGCACTTAAAAATGCGTACAAGCTTCTAAAATCTGGAGGACATCTTGTTGTGTTAGTGCCTGCTTATCAAGCACTTTATAATAGATTTGATACAGAACTAGAACATTACCGCAGATATACAACAACAAATCTCAAAGACAGATTTGTGAAAAATAATTTTCAAATGATTCATTCTCAATATTTTAATTTTGCAGGTATTGCAGGTTGGTTTGTATCAGGGAAGTTGCAGAAAAACAAAATTATTCCAGTAGGGCAAATAAAATTATACAACTTTTTAGTGCCTATGTTTAAAATAATAGATAAAATCATCTTTAATTCAATAGGATTATCTGCAGTTTGTATAGGTAAAAAACTAAATAAATAATATTACGCTAAATATCACGCTAATGAAAATGTATGTAGAACTAAATAAATATCAAAAACTCCTGATTTTTGTTGTTATATTGTGGCTGTTCAGTTTGTATCTTTTATCTATTTATTATGAAAGACAAATAGCCAGTGAAAGAAAAATTAAAGGTGGTATGAAAAAAGAATATACTGCAAATGATATTCTAACTATGATAAAAAATAGTAAAGAATATATAGGAGATTCTGTTACTATTTTTGAAAATGGAGATATCACAACTAATAATTTCAAACTACAAGGAACAATAGGACACGTACTCAACAATGATAAAGAATATGTAAAGGGTATTACAACGGCTAATCATCTGCCTTTTCAATATAATTTATATTGTTTGGCAGCAGGCTATTATAGAAGTCAGTATCCAACAGAGTTTAACAAAGTAATACAACCCAAATAATCTAAAAATGCTCTCTATTATTCTTTCGTGGTTATTTATTACTTACATAGCTTTTATTCAAGGTGTATTTAGCATAAAAAACCTTTGTAGGTTTTTTAAAATTGAGGCGAAATTAAATGACTTACACTTTATTATTGTTTGTATTTCAGGACTTGCAATCATAAGTTTTTATGCTTTTCTATGGCATTTTTTCTTCTATATCAATATTGAATTCTTAATATTTCTTTTGATAATAACTATTACCCAGACTTTTTTTTATAGAAAATCTTTGGGTGCTTACATACAGTTATGTAAAAAAAATATTATCAACACTAATTTTTTGTTATTTCCTGTTTTTATATCTTCAATACTTATTATTGCTTATTTTTCCTTACCCGTTACCTCACACGCAGATGAGGGTTCGTATTTTTTGCCTTCGGTTCATTGGATGCAACAATATAAAATAATCATTGGTTTGGGAAATTTGCATTCTAGATTAGCATTTAATAGTAGTTGGCATTTGTTGAGTGCCGTATTTAGTTTCCCTTTTGTTTCTAAAGGATATTTCAACGACCTGAATGGTTTAATTTATTTGTATTGTTTGTTGTATGCGTTAAACGGACTAAATAGAGTTTATAAAGGGGAAACCTCGTTTATAAACTATTTAAAAACTATTTTTTTTCTTCCTGTACTTGCGTTGTACTTTGGGGCAGCTGATGAAATATTGCTCATTCCAACTAATTTTATTGGTTCTATGACATCAGACTTACCAGCACTTTTGTTTGTATGCTTGATAGGTATTACTTTTGTAGAGAAAATAAATAATAATGCCCTCGGCTTTGATATAAAAAGTTTAGTAATTATTTTGTTATCTGTGTTTGTCATAACAATCAAATTAAGTACCACACCACTTGCATTACTTAGTATTTATTTGTTTTTTAGGGAAGTCTTCTCTAAAAAGTATCTTTTTTCATCAAAAATAGCACTATTCCCTATTATTTTTATACTTCCTTGGATTGTACGTAATATTTTGTTATCTGGCTATATAGTATTTCCATTTAGCCAACTAAATATCCTTTCGGTAGATTGGAAAGTACCTTTTGTCCGAACCTTAATATATCAAAAATTAGTGAAATCTTGGGCAATTGAACCCACACTTAATTGGGATATTGGCTGGTTGATGCCTATGTCTGAAGTTTTTCCTATATTTTATGCCAAATTAAGTTTTATCCAAACCGTCATTATTAATAATGTGTTTTTAGCTGTATTTCTAACTTTTTGCTATATTGTTTATGGCGTATTAAAAAGGAAATTCCAAAATGATACTTATAAAAGTTACTTGATACTAGCAATAACCTACTTAATAGGTATTATATTTTGGTTTTATTCTGCTCCTGATATTCGTTTTGGGCTAGGTTTTATCTTGTTTTGTTCCATTTTTTTGATAGGATTACTATTTCATTGGGCTACAAAAGATTTTTATAAATATTTTTCTGCAATTATTCTTCTTATTTATTTAGGAATAAATGGAATATATTATAGAAATATTTATAAAATTATCTATGATAATGCAGAAAAAAACCTTTTAGTTATTCCAGAAAGACCAATTCCTCAAATTCCTACACAAACTTATCTTATCAGCAATAAGCTCAAAGTAAATGTAGTAGAAAGTAGCTGTTCTTTTGTAGATTTACCTTGTATTACTATTCACGAAAAAGTTGATTTACTAATGCGTGGAAATACTATAGAAGAGGGTTTGAAGCCCGCAGACCCAGATAAAAAAGATTTTTATGAAGAGTGGAAATGGTAAAATAACCATATAAGGCAAAAAAATATAAATCTCTCCACCAAAAAACAATGAAAATCCTTATCATTCATAACAAATACATCAAATACGGCGGAGAGGATACAACTGTGGAAGTAGAAACGAACCTTTTGCTCAAAAACGGACACCACGTAGAAACGCTTTTTTTTGATAATAAAAACATTGTAGGAATAGAAAAATTAAAACTTATTTATAGCATTTTTTATAATAATCATTCTGCAAAATTGTTGGCTGAAAAAATAAAGACCTTCCAGCCTGACATCATTCACGTGCATAATTTTTTTTATCTGGCTTCTCCGTCTATTTTTTATGTAGCTGATAAATATAAAATTCCTGTGGTGCAAACGCTTCAAAACTACCGCCTTATATGTGCGGGTGCGCTACTTTTGCGTGATGAGAAAGTCTGTGAAATATGCGTAAAACAAAAATTGCCATTGGCTGGCATCAAACACAAATGTTTTAATAATTCTGTGCTGCAATCTGCGCAACTCACGCTAATGACCTCTTTGCACAAATATTTGGGTACGTGGAAAAATAAAATTACTACTTATATTTGCCTAAACGAGTTTGCCAAACATAAAATCTCAAGTTCTTCTTTGCAAATCCCGCTAGACCAGATAGCCGTAAAAGCTAATTGTACGGAAGATATTGGCTATCAACAAGATAATGCAAAAAGAGAAGATTTTTATCTTTTTATTGGGAGATTATCCAAAGAAAAAGGCATTGATATTTTGCTTGATGCTGCAAAAATAGGTGATTTTAAATTAGAGATTATTGGAGATGGAGATTTGAGAGAACTCGTTGAAAAAGCCGCTCAAACGCATCCAAACATTATTTATCACGGATTTCAGCAGAAATATTTTATCACAAATAAACTAAAGACCTGCAAAGCCCTTATATTCCCTTCTATTTGGTATGAAGGTATGCCCCTGACTATTTTGGAGGCATTTTCAGCAGGAACGCCTATTATTGCCTCTGATATTGATAATATTAGAGATATTGTAGAAAATAATTATAATGGGTTGCATTTCAAATATGGAAATGCAACTGATTTGGCTGAAAAAATACGGTATTTTGAAGATGATTTTCATAATAATTTTCAAAGTATTGCGCATCTATACACACAGGCACGCCTTACTTATGAGCAAAAATACACGCCAGAAATAATCTACAAGCAACTCATTGCCATTTATGAGCAAGCTATTCAAAAAAAGAAATTAGAAAATAAGCTAAAAAAATAAAAACTCAATTTTGTATTTCTTAGTGCCTTCTTGCGCCTACTTTCTCCGCTTAGTAATGTGTTGTAAATAAAGTCCTAATTTCGTATTTCTTAGTGCCTACTTAGTGTGCATTTCTTAATGAACTTAGTGTTAAAAATAAGCAAAATAGAAAGTTATCTACAATTTGTTACTTAGTGGTAAAAACAAAAAAACTATGAAAATCTTACTTATTCATAACAGATATACGCTTTACGGCGGAGAAGATGCTCTTTTTGATAGTGAAAAACTGCTTTTAGAAAAAAATGGGCATCAAATAGAAACCCTCATTTTTGATAATAAAAGTGATGCTGGGCTTGCCAAACTCAAAATGATTTATAACATTTTTTATAACAGTCATTCTGCAAAATTGCTCACAGAAAAGATAAAAGCATTTCAACCAGAGATTATTCACGTGCATAATTTTTTTAGAATTGCCTCACCTTCAGTTTTTTATGTCGCAAATAAACATAAAATTCCTATTGTGATGACCATACATAATTACCGCCTGATTTGCGCTGGTGCGTTTTTATTACGTGATAACAAGCCCTGTGAGCTTTGCGTAAATCATAAGTTTCCGTTGGCAGGCATCAAACACAAATGTTTTGGAAATTCTTACCTAAAAACCGCCCAACTTACCCTAATGACCTCTTTGCACAAATATTTAGGAACGTGGAAAGATAAAATTACTACTTATATTTGCTTGACGGAATTTGCTAAGAATAAAATTGCTAATTCTTCTTTGCAAATTCCACTAGAAAATATAACGGTAAAAGCTAATTTTACAGAAGATATTGGCTATCAAAATGATAATCATTTTGATAATCAAGATATTACAACGCAAAAAAGAGAAGATTTTTATCTTTTTATTGGGAGATTATCCAAAGAAAAGGGCATTGATATTTTGCTGGAAGCTACTAAAAAAAGTGGTTGTAAACTAGAAATTATTGGAGATGGAGAATTAAAAGAACTCGTTGAAAAAGTTTCTCAAATGTACCCAAACATTATTTATCACGGATTTCAACAGAAAGATTTTATCACAAATAAATTAAAAACCTGCAAAGCTCTTATATTTCCTTCTATTTGGTACGAAGGTATGCCCCTGACTATTTTGGAGGCATTTTCAGCAGGAACACCCGTTATTGCCTCTGATATTGATAACATTAGGGAACTTATAACAAATAATTATAATGGCATACATTTTCACTACGGAAATGCAGGTGATTTGGCAGAAAAAATACAGTATTTTGAAGATAAATTCAATAATGATTTTTCTTCAATAGCGCATTTATACACCCAAGCACGCCTTACGTATGAGCAAAAATATACGCCAGAAATCATTTATAAGCAACTTATTGCTATCTATGAAAAAACTATCTTAATGATTTAATTGCCACAAATACACAAATAAAATAGGTGTTTATCTGTGTATCCGTGGCAATTATTACAATTTTTTCTGAATAATAAGTACCGTACAAGTAAAAGCAGTTCCTTTTATCTCGTTGCCATTGATATCTACTGACATTTGGACGGGGCGTTGTGAACCATCATCTTTTGAGGTAACTGTTCTTGTTTGTTCGTAGCCAGAAAAACTTACTTTTTTGCCTTTATAGTCTGCCAAATTGATATTGCTTTGGTTTTCTAAAACAAACTCTTGTTTGCCTACTTTTAGCACAAAATAATCACTTCCTTGTGCGCAATAACTTTGTGTGGACTTCGTCCAAGGCTTTGAAAGCACAATTCCTTTGTACTTTTTCAGAGGAAGTTCTGTTTTTTCAGATTTGCCTTTTGCCTGCGCAAAAGCACTTTTACACACAAATTGGGACATTATAGCCACCATAATAACAACAAATAAACGCATAATTGTAAAGATTTAAAATTGAAGGGAGATTGCTTTAAACTGTTTTTTGATTTCCTGCAATTTATAGAAAAAATCATACCAAAAAATAATTTTATTGATTTCTTAATTTTCTGCAATATAAAAAAGAGCTATTTTGTGTATTCTATGTTTTCTGTGTGGTAGAAAAAAAAAATTGAAAAACCTAAAATAATTGTATTTTTGCAAAACTAAAAGTTCTCCACTCAAAAAATGCTATTTGACCGCACCGTAAAAAATATCAACCGTATCAGGCAA
The DNA here is from genome assembly GCA_043772375.1 of Raineyaceae bacterium. Lineage (GTDB taxonomy): Bacteria > Bacteroidota > Bacteroidia > Cytophagales > Thermonemataceae > JANYGM01. The sequence goes on from JAYVGJ010000450.1 coordinate 24,990, forward strand.
ATGGTTGCCATTTTGATTAAATACGGTTTTGAAGATGTCGTAACCAACACACCTCTCAAACGCCTTGTATCCGCAAGTAGGCGGCTGGCGTGGCTGCGTGATGAACGTCCAGTATTTGAATACAACCGTTTTGAACGCCTAAGAATGGTCATAGAAGAGTTAGGACCAACTTTTATTAAGTTTGCCCAACTTCTTAGCAACCGCCCAGATTTGCTCCCTGACGGACTTATTCACGAGTTTGAAAAACTCCAAAACAACGTCCCAGCCTTTGATACAAGCATTGCAAGAGAGATTTTTGAAACAGAAACCAACAAAAAAATTTCTGACATTTTCGTCTATTTTGATGACGTGCCTGTCGGTGCTGCTTCTATTGGGCAAGTACATAGGGCAAGACTGCATACGGGAGAAGACGTGGTCGTGAAAATCCAACGCCCAAATATCAATGTAAAAGTTACCACAGACTTGGCACTTATCAGAGAATTTGTGCGCCTAACAGAGAACTTTTTTCAGCAACAAGGCATACTGAACCCCCTTGATGTGGTTGATGCTTTTGAAGAAAGTATGTCCAAAGAACTTGATTATATGTTTGAGGTGCGCCATTTGGAGCAATTTAGGAAGATTTATAAAGATGATGATGATTTTTCTATACCAAAACCTTACAAAGAATTTTCTACTACAAAAATCCTCACTTCTGAATTTATTAGTGGCTGCAAAATTACAGATGTTCATCAGCTAGAAGCGTGGGGACTTTCTCCGCAGGAAATTGTAGAAAAAGGGCTAAATATCTATCTTAAACAGATTTTTGGTAAAGGATTTTTTCACGCAGACCCACACCCAGGCAACATTCTTGTACGCCCAAACGGTACAATTGTCTTGATTGATTTTGGAATGGTTGGCAAAATTACTCGTGAACAACGCTTTGCTTTTGCAGGTGTTTTTGTCAGTTTGGCGCAAAATGACGGCAAAGGAATGGCTACAAGCCTGCGCAAACTTGCTATTGATAGTGATATTGAGGTTTTGGACGCTCTGGGAGATGATTTGAACGAAATGATTGACCAACTCATCACTCTTGATGTTGATGATAGCGGCATTGCTGAATTTACGGTGCGTTTGCAGAAAATTATCTATAAATATGGGCTGAAAATACCAGGAAACGTGTTTTTGATTTTGCGTTCTTTGGCTATTTTAGAAGGAATTGGCAAGTTGATGCACCCAAATCTAGACACGCTTGCCGCCGTAAAGCCTTATGGACGTAAACTGCTTGCAGAACAGTTTTCTTTGGATAATATTGGCTTTGAAACAAGTAATATTCTCTCGCAAGTAAGTTCTCTGTTTTATCAAATTCCTACGGAAGCAAAACTTATTTTGCGTAAATTGAGGCGTGGTGAGCTGAATTTCCATGTGGAGGTAAACCAACTTGATAGGATAGTAAACGAGGTAGAATCTATTACAAATAGACTTTCTATTACGTTGATTATCTGTGCTTTACTTGTGTTTTCTGGACTAAGTTTGAGTGTTGTTTTCCCACCCACAATACCTCATTTCTTTAGTATTTCTTTGGTTAGTTGGGTAGGACTTATACTTACTTTTTTGCTTTCTATGGTACTTTTTATAATGACAGTGAGAAGGAAAAACAGGTAATAAAATTTTATTTTCTGATACTTAGATAAGGACATTGTTAATTTGTATTTAGTCCCAGCGAGACGGCATATTTATAGAAAAATAAATCACACAAAAAATGTATTTAGTCCCAGCGGGACGGCATATTTATAGAAAAATAAATCACACAAAAAATGTATTTAGTCCCAGTGGGACGGCATATTTATAGAAAAATAAATCACACAAAAAATGTATTTAGTCCCAGTGAGACGGCATATTTATAGAAAAATAAATCACACAAAAAATGTATTTAGTGCCAGCGGGACGGCATATTTATAGAAAAATAAATCACACAAAAAATGTATTTAGTGCCAGCTTTTATTAGAAATAGTGTAACAGATAATACTGGTAAAGTCGTTAATGAGGCATTAACTAGAAAACTTCTTGATATTGATAATTTAAATAAATTAACGACAGCGGGTAGGGCAGGTTATCACGGAGAAGTTAGGGCTTTAAGTGATGCGTTATATGAATTAGAAAAAACTAGAACGGTTACAAAAGAGACTTTATTAGAGTTTGATCTTTTTATACGTACTTCCTCAGATAAGGTAATGCAAAGGTGTCCTTGCTGTTTTCATATAACTTAGACTTTGGACATAATTTTGATATTTTTTATAAAAAGGCAGATTTTTCTTCTTACATTTAATTGATGAAAAAAAACAAAAAACAGAAAGAATCTGCCAAGGTCTTTTGGCATTACCTTTACCTCGTGTAAAGGCATACCTTAATTTGGTAATGGCTTCTTGCAGTAGTTTGGAGGCAAAAAGTGTGGTTGCGTTGAGCGCAAACCACCATTTCCATTATCACTACAGCAATATAAGCAAAATCAGTGAAAATCTAACAAAAGATGAAGCAGATTATGAAAAAACTTGCAAAATTTTAATTTGTTATTTTCTAAATTCCTGTGAAATAGTGCCTCACCCTAGCAATGTGCTAGGATCTGTAGGGCTAGGTAATTACTACCGTTTTGGTCAGGACATGTGTATGGTAGAGAAGTCGCATTCCCCTTGTTTAGAAGGGAAAGTATATGGTCATAAGGCTAATTCACTTGGACTAGCATCTTGCTAGTAGG
>JAYVGJ010000451.1:0-2792 GCA_043772375.1 Raineyaceae bacterium
ACCTCCTGTAGTTATACCATTTGTGCCACCGCCACCACCACCAATGCCTCACCCAGGAATGATTTGGATATCTGATTTGGGTTGGATAGACCCACCACCGCCAACAACAGTGGATATTGGATGCTCGTTTTGTGGTAATGATTGGGGTGATGGCGTGCCAAGAGATGCAGACGGAAATCCAATAGTGCCAATGACACCTGCGGATTCTTTAAAACTTCTAGCATTTAAGAAAATATTTGGTATCAAGGGAAAGGATGATCAAAAAAACTTGAAATTAGCAAAATCTTTGGATAGCTTACGTAATATAAGCCCTCTTGCGGATAGCGTTTATAGAAAAACAGAAACAGTAATACGTACTAGGGCATTGACATTGGGTTTTACACCAAAAATCCAAATACGACACTTGACTGCGGTAAATGGTCCTTATTGGGGGCAAAACTTTGGAAAAGTTACTATTGATACAAGAGGAATACCTCTTATAGATTTAGGTGAGAAAATAAGTATTGAGGTATTTATGGAGGAATTTACACACGCTTTGCAAGATTTTGAGCGCAATAGTAATGTAGCACCTAATAATGATGAACTTACCCATATGGAAATGGAAGCAAAAATTATCAATCATTTGATTTTCGGCTTCAGAGGTGGGACAGAACTATTTTTACCTAAAGATAATATGCTTTATAATTATGAGGACGCTTACGAAGAATGGTTAGTAGCTATCAAACAAGAGAACTTAGGTAGTTTTGGCGTTGGTGAGTTTAATCAAACAAACTGGAATATTCACATCAGAAACTTCGCAACTTTCCCAGACCCTGCTTACAATAGCTTGCAAAATGTAAATTTCACACCAACAAGAATACCAACAATTATCTTCTTGCTATTTAATCCATAATCACAAAAAATACACAAAAAATGAAAAAGAATCTAAGAATTTGCTTCCTTATTTTTGTTGCATTATCGTTTTGCAATAAACTAAAAGCCCAAACAAATATTACCACTAGTGGTACATTTACGGTAGGTGGAGAAAACTTTACATCAGTCTTCCGTGCAAAATTGGGTGTTCCTACTGTTCCTTATCAATCAATATTGATATTTAATAATAGAAGCGTTAGTGTTACACCAGCAAGCACTAGCTCTTCAACTTGTAACGGTGTAATGGGTTCTATTGAACAACGCAAATATAGGTTTGCTAAAAACAGGGCTAATAGTATGCAAATGTTTGCTATCCTCAAAACCGTTTTTCCACCTCAAAGATGCACCCAACTTGCTAATGCTAGATTTAGCGTAGATGTTTCTATTTTCCCTAATAATAATGCGTTGAATGGAATAAGTTACTATTTTGATTCAAGAATAAGCATCACACAAGAAGAAATAGCACAATTGGATAATTTAATCAGAACTACTACCAATTTTACCTTTCCAAAATCAACTGGAATATGTAATAATGTGAGTAAGATATCTTTGAGTAGTATTGCTTTTAAGTTTAATGAATTACATACAGACCCCTACTATAATGGTGTTGGTACTAGCTTTGATGGAAATTAAAAATAAATAAAGCAAAAAATATCCCTCAAAAATAATACTTTTGAGGGATTTTATTGTTTATATGGATTTTTAAAGGTGGTACTGCATTGTTTGCTAAAAAAAGCATTATGCTTCGTAACTATCAAGGTTATTATGAAGATTGGTTAGCAGCTATCCAACAAGAAAACTTAGGTAATTTTGGAACTGGTGCATTTAATCAATTAGAATGGAATATTCATATTCAAAATTTTGCTCGTTTGCCAGATAACGCTTACAATAGCTTGATAAATTTCAATTTCATTCCAACAAGGATGCCAACTATTATTTTCCTATTATTTAACCCATAATCATAAAAAAATGAAAACAAATCTTAAAATCTGTTTCTTTACTCTGCTCTTCTTTTTTAGCAATGAACTAAGAGCACAAACAAATATCACTTCTAGTGGTACGTTTATAGTGAATGGGGAGAGCTTTACATCAGTATTCAGTCTAACGTCAGGTACTCGTACTCCTCCTTACCAACTAGTGCTGTTATTTAATAACAGAAGTGTTGATGTTACAGATGCAAGTCTTAGCTCAACAACGTGTAATGGTATAATTGGTTCACTTGAGGAGCGCAAATATAGATTTGCTAAAAACAGGGCTAATAGTATGCAAATGTTTGCTATTTTCAAAACTGTTTTTCCACCTCAAAGATGCGCACAACTTACTAATGCTACTTTTAGTATTGATGTTTCTATTTTTCCTAGTAACAATGTTATTAATGGAATAGCTTATAATTTTGACTCAAGGATAAGCATTACGCAAGAAGAAATAGCACAATTGGATAATCTAATCAGAACCACCACTAACTTTACATTTCCAAAATCAACTGGAATATGTAATAATATAAGTTTAATTGGGCTGGGTGGTATTGATTTCAAGTTTAATGAGCTACATACAAACCCCTACTACAATGGTATTGGTACAAGCTTTGATGGAGAGTAAGAATAAATAAAGTCAAAAATATGCCTTCAAAATGATTGTGTTTTTGAAGGCATATTTTGTTTAAATGGTTAGAATATTCATATCAGAAACTTTGCAATTTTTCCAAACCCTGCTTATAATAGATTGCAAGACCTTAATTTTATACCTACAAGATTACCAACTATTCTATTTTTGCTATTTAGATCAATATGGGTGACATTTTTGAAAAATCAGAATTTTAAGATTTATTCTAAAATAAAATTTTTAAATTTATCTTTAAAAGTATAAATTATTTGTTTTAT
>JAYVGJ010000452.1:0-11902 GCA_043772375.1 Raineyaceae bacterium
TATTTTTTAATTTATTTTTTAATTTATATTATTGATAATCAAGTGATTATACTATCCAAAATAATTTCTATAAATCTGCAACGGAACTTTTACAGTAACAAAAAATGTAACTGTTTAGGTTTGTAGATACGCACCGCAGTGCGTATCTACAAATACCTTATTTACAACCTAAACAGTTACAAAAAAAATACTCCCCATACATAGAAAAAGCCTTCAAAGTCTGCACCATAGCGCAGGACTTCAAAAGCTTTTCTAAAAAATTCATTGACTGTGCAACTAATGTGGCACTACTCTTATTATTTTGTTTCTGGCGTGCTTGCAGCTTCCACATTGATGGCTGATACGGCTACTTCTGTCAATTTTACATCTGCTGCTTTTTCCTCCTCAAGCGTAGTTTCTAACAATGTTACTGCCTCACGCAAACCCAATGTTTCTGCAAATTGGCGCAAAGTACCATAGGTGGCTATCTCGTAATGTTCTACTTTTTGTGCTGCAGAAATGATGCCTGCATCACGCATTGCGCCTTCTTTGCACTTGTCCATTATCTCTTCTGCTTCTTTTAGCAAACCTGCCGTTGCCTCACATTTTATGGCTTCTGCTTTTTGCCCAAAAGTAGCAAATACTTGTTCCAGACGTGTTACATGTTTTTCTGTTTCTGCTAAATGGCTTGTGAGTGCGGCAATCAGTTCTTCTGATGTAGCATTCTTTATCATTTTAGGGATAGCTTTTGTCAAAGCTTTTTCAGCCCAATAAATGTCTTTCAATTCTTCTTCAAACAACTGCATTAGCTCTGAAGATTGCATTGCACTTTTCTTGCCCGCACTTGTTTTTTGTGAGGCGTTAGAAACATTTCCTTGATTTTCTTTTTTGTTGTCCATTTTGGTGTTTTTTTCGTGTGAATGATAATTAAAAAAATATGATAGTTTTGTAGTGGTGTAAGCGTACTCTTAAAGTTGTGCATTTTTTTGTTTCCCTGTCTTCTCCTCCTTAATTGCTGTTTTTGAGTCTTTTTGTTCTATTTCCCAGCTCATTATTCCGTTTGTGGGTATATTAGCCTTATCCACTACGCTTTTGCGCTCTGCACTTAATTTTTTGTTGGTGGCTTGTACTGTTTTGTCTGTTCTAGAAGTGCCTTTTATTTCTTCCTCTAACAAACCGTTTGTTTCTTGTACGTGTTGGAGTGGGTCATTGATAAATTGCCATTCTTCTTTGAGTAAGGCACTTTTGCCTTCATTCCAAGCACCTTTAAAATCTTCTCCCTTAGACATATTAAAATACTTGTTGCTATATTTGGGGTCACTTTGCAATATACCTGGCGGAAAGTTAGGCTCAATGCTATCCAAAGCCGCCTGAAACATCTGAAAATGGGCTACTTCTCTTGTCATCAAATAACGCAAAGACTCTTTTACATAAACATCATCTGTGAACTTCATTAGGTTTTCATAAACCATTTTTGCGCTGGTTTCTGCACCAAGATTTAAGCGTAAATCTACGGTCAAATCCCCCATACCCATAATATACGCAGCACTCCAGGGGTTGCCTACGCTATCTGTGAGCGTGGGAGTGCCACCACTTACAAGAAAAAAATGTGGGTTTATCATTGCCTCGTGGATATAATTCTCCTTGGTAGAGCTTCCATCTAACATTTTCGTTAGGTCGCACTCGTCAGCGGCATTTTTTAGCTCACCGTTTACGCCTGTAAGCAACATTTGGATAGTTGCGCCTACAATTTCTAAATGGCTAAACTCTTCTGTGGCAATGTCCATTAGCATATCATATTTGTCAGGGGCGGATTTTCTATAGCCAAACGCTTGTACAAAATATTGCATAGCTGCTTTTAGCTCTCCGTTCGGACCTCCAAACTGTTCCAAAAGGAGTTTAGCAAAACGCACATCTGGGGCAGAAACTCTAGCGTTAAATTGTAATTCTTTTACGTGATGAAACATAGTTTTTTGTTTTTAAATGTTGAATGCTAATATTTTTAAGTTTTTTGACATATTATCAATACATTCTATAAGTACGACTTACTAACGCTTACTTGCTTTTCATTTCCCTTAGTATGATGCAAAGGTGCATAAAATATCTATTGTTTCTTTTGCAGGATTATTGGAAAAAATTATATCATTCTCACCTTTTTATCTAAAAAAATAATACTACATTTGTAATGCTCACGTAAATGAATAAAAACAGCACATTCCCAAAAATACGAAGACAATTCACGCCAATTAGCAGAAACAAATTTGGATAAAAATAAGATTTATAAGGATTTTTTAGAGATTTTTAGCCATAAAACCAATAAAAATCTATTTTTTTCGTATCTTCGTGGCAACTTCAAGCAAAAAGCATTATGATAACAAGAATTAAAATCAATGGTTTTAAGAGTTTGGTAGATACAGAACTATATTTTGGTGCTTTCACATGCATTGCAGGTGCAAACGCTATAGGTAAATCCAATTTTTTTGATGCGTTGATTTTTCTTTCTAATCTTGCTGATAATACCATTTTGCAAGCTGCAAAATCTATTAGAAGCGAAAACCAAAAACACGCCAATATCAAAGATATTTTTTTTAATAATGGGAAAGATTATTTTGATGAAATGTCTTTTGAGATAGATATGCTTGTAGCAAAGACCGCAGAAGATGATTTGGGGCAGAATGCAGAGGCACAAATTACGAGTTTACGTTATACATTGGTATTAAAATTAAATGATGAAATTAACAACGAAATAAGTAGCAGAGAGCCTATTGAAATAATTAAAGAAGAACTTAGACCAATAGGTAAGATAGCTATAAAAGAAAATTTATATTTTAGCTATGAAGATGAATGGTTAGATTCAATTCTAATTGGGAAGAGAGTTGGTAATCCTTTTATTTCTACGGAAAAAGATAAAATAAAACTTCACCAAGACGGAAACGGAGGAAAATCTGCTCAAATTATGGCAATGAAAATGCCTAGAACGCTTCTTTCTACGGTTACGGCAGAATCTCCTACAGCATTTTTGGTGCGTCAAGAGATGCGCAACTAGACAATGTTGCAATTTGAGCCAAGTGCTTTGCGCCAGTCAAACGCTACGTATGAGGCTAAAAATGCTGAAATTAAGTCAAATGGACTTAATCTTCCTGCGACTTTGTACAGATTGCACACCACTAAAAAAGATACAGATGTTTATCAGCGACTTACTAACAAACTGAAAGAGCTTGTAGAAGACGTAACAGAAATCAGCATTGATAAAGATGAAAAACGAGATTTGCTTACACTTCAAATAAACTTCAAAGGCGGTTTAAAGCTCCCAGCACAGTCTTTGTCTGATGGGACTTTGCGTTTTTTGGGTTTGGCAATCATTGAACAAGATAGTATGTGTAGTGGTTTGGTATGCTTAGAAGAGCCTGAAAATGGTATAAATCCTCAAAAAATAGAACAAATGGTGGCACTTTTAATGGATATGGCAACAAATACAAACGAAGCCATAATTAATGAAAATCCACTTAGACAGGTGATTATTAACACACATTCTCCTATTGTAGTGAGTTCTGTTGCTGTTGAAATGGTTTATTTAGCTAAAAGTAGAGAGATTTTTATGCCTGAATTTAATAAAAAGATAAAATGTACTGGTTTTGCTGCTTTGCCTAATACGTGGAGAACAGAAGGAGAAAACCCTTTGGCAGAAAAAATATCAATGGGGGAGCTAACAGCTTACAACAGAACAATGTTTTTTGAGAAATAAAGAAAATGAAAACAACACTTATTCCAGCACTTGGAAACCCTAATTTAAAACTAAAATTAGAAAAATTATTACTTGACTGTATTGAATTTAGAGGTTGTACTGCTTTTTGGACAATACCAACTTATTATTTTTATAATATTAAAGACAAATCAGACTCACACGCTTTAATCAAGGCTATACAGAAATCTAATTCTTTCTTTTGTGCGGATATCCATTTGCCTACAAATATTGATAATATTCTAGGATACACTAAGTTGGGTGTAACTGAAATATATTTACATAAATATAGACAAGGAAAAGACCATACACTCAACACAAATTTATTGCATAGTAAAGTTTTGTTATTTGATTTAGATAATGAGAACGCTGAAATTTGGATAGGTAGCCATAATTTTACTGATTACGCAATTTCTGGTAAAAATTTAGAAGCTTCTGTAGCTATTCAATGTAAAAAAACTGATGATATTTATAAAGACACAAATGCCTATTTAGAGAAAATTAAAAAAGATTTTTGTATTAAATTTGACCCAACAAAAGTAGAATTTTATAAGCAATTACAATACATTAAAGCAACCCAAATTACTGAAAATATTGCATTAAAAGATGTAGTAACACTTGTAGGCTATAAAATGGATAATTTAGGGGAAGAGAAAATAATTCAATTATTATCTCTTAGTAATAAAGACTATAGTCAATACAAAATAATAGGTGATGAAATATATTTACACGCTTATGATATTGGAACAAAAAAAGAGCATTTGTATAAGTGTGAGATTAAGCAATCAGGTAACTTTGATGATGAAATTGATAAATTAAAAATAGATTTTATAAATCCTCGCCGTTTTGCATACACAGGTATAGGAACGCTAGCTTTACTTAAAGAAGAGAAAAAAATTAAAAAAATTGATACTGAAGTAGCCGCTTATTTTGTCAATCTTCAAATTATGGAGGAAATGATAAATTTTGAGGTATATCTAAAACCAGCTAATAATGAATTTTCTTATTGGAAATCAGTAAATACAAATCAATATAATTCATATTTAGGTGTATCAGATAGTTTTGATGTACAGGAAATTAGCTTTGATTTAGATAAGAATGGCAAAAGAGTTAGCTTGAAAAGTGATTGGCTAAATGTAGGCTCAAAGCTAAATGAATTTTATGCTGAACTTGAAAATCTAATTCAAAAGGAAAATGGTTTTATTAGTAAGCAAGTAGAGAAAAATTTTGATGAGGTAAATATCAATACAAGAAAAAAATTACTAGAAGATTTTATCAAAAAAATTAAAAAACAAATAAATTTACCTGCTTATTTTAAGTCACAAATGGAAAGGATAATTATTGACAATAATTCAAGAAAGAGTAATCCATAAAAATACAAATATTCCCAATTATAAATTTTTAAACTGTTCTAATTATTATGAGTGACCACAAAATAACCATCAAAGATGGCATCTTGACTGTTCCTGACTTCCCTACAATCCCTTTTATTGAAGGTGATGGCACTGGCGTTGATATCTGGCCTGCCGCAAAACTTGCCATTGATGCTGCCGTTGAAAAAGCATACGCTGGCAAACGCAAAATCAACTGGAAAGAGGTTTTTGCAGGTGAAAAAGCCTTTAATAAAGTGGGTGAGTGGCTTCCAAAAGAAAGCTTGGACACTTTCAAAGAATATCTTGTAGGTATCAAAGGTCCGCTTACTACGCCTGTGGGTGGTGGCATTCGTTCCCTGAATGTGGCTTTGCGCCAAGAACTTGATTTGTATGCGTGTGTACGTCCTGTGCGCTGGTTTGATGGTGTTCCCTCGCCTGTAAAAAAGCCCGAACAATGTAATATGGTGCTTTTTAGAGAAAATACTGAAGATATTTATGCTGGTATTGAGTTTATGAGTGGCACACCTGAAGCGGCTAAATTGCTACATTTTTTGCAAAACGAAATGGGTGTGAAAAAAATCCGTTTCCCAGAAAGTTCTTCTTTTGGTATCAAACCCGTTTCTAAGGAAGGAACGGAACGTCTTGTGCGTGCCGCTCTAAAATTTGCCATTGACAACAAAAAACCTTCTTTGGTGCTTGTACACAAAGGAAATATTATGAAATTTACGGAAGGTGCGTTCAAAACTTGGGGTTATGAATTGGCAGAACGTGAGTTTGGAGATAAAGTTTTCACGTGGATGACTTGGGAGAAAATCAAAGAAGAGAAAGGAGAAGAAGTAGCCAACAAAGCACAATCAGATGCCATTGCAGCAGGAAAACTCATTGTAAAAGATGCTATTGCTGATGCGTTTTTGCAACAAATTTTGCTTCGTCCTGCAGAATATTCTACCATTGCAACGCTTAACCTAAACGGAGATTATATTTCTGATTCTTTGGCGGCTATTGTGGGCGGTATTGGTATTGCGCCTGGTGCAAATATCAACTACGTTACGGGTTATGCTATTTTTGAGGCAACTCACGGAACTGCCCCAAAATATGCAGGTCAAGACAAAGTAAATCCTGGTTCTGTGATACTTTCTGGTGCTATGATGTTTGAGTATATGGGTTGGCAAGAAGCAGCAGACCTTATTTACAAAGGACTTGCTGGCGCAGTAGCCTCAAAACGTGTTACTTATGATTTCCACAGACTTATGGAAGGTGCAACCCTTCTTAAATGCTCTGAATTTGGCGCAGAAGTAGCAAAACATATGTAATTTAAGTTGAATCCTCAACGCAAAAGTTTTTATTTCTGAAACAAACAAAGCATTGATAATATTATGATTATCAATGCTTTATTTGTTTTTCTATTAATGTGAATTTCCTTACTTTTTTGTTATTTTAATATGTTTTTGCTAATGAAGTAAAAACTTTCTGCCATTTTACCTTTCCTACGTTCTTACCAAGCCGCACAATAACCAAATTTTTTCCTGGATTTACATAGATAAATTGTCCTAAGATGCCTTTTGCCATAAAGTCTTCATTTGGTGTCGGCAACCACCATTGATATTGGTAGTAACTAACACTTCCGTCTGTTGTGTCTAGTTTGGTTGATTCTTCCACCCATTTTTGAGATATAATTTGCTTCCCATTCCAGTTGCCTTTATTTTTATACAGTCGTCCTATTTTAGCAAAATCTCTTGCTGTTGCGTTTAAACAACAAAACGTTTTTTCTAAGCCATTTTCTTCTTTGTCAATGCTCCAAGATGCACCGTATTCCATTTCAAGAGGTATCCATAATTTTTCTTGTAAATATGACGTTACAGTCTTTCCTTTTAATGACCGTTCCAAAATCAAGCCTAATAGTTGGGTGTTGCCACTTGTATATTGAAATTTTTTACCTGGCTCTCTTTTTAATTTCAGCCTCTTAATTTTTTTTCTAAGATTAAGCCCATAATAAAATCCTGCTGCGTGACCAAAAGGGTTGATGTAGCTTTCGTTAAATCTAATCCCAGAAGTCATCTGTAAAACGTGTTTAATAGTTACTTTATCAAATCCGTTTTTTGTCAATTCAGGAATATAATTAGTGATTGGTTCATCAACAGACTTAATTAAGCCTTCATCAATGGCACAACCAATTAAAATTGACGTTACGGATTTTGCCATTGAGAAGGAAGGAACAATATTTTGTTTCTCATAACCTCTAAAATATTTTTCATATTGAAGGGTGTCATTTTTAATGATTAAAAAGGCAACAGTCTTGTGGTCTTTAAGGTATTTTTCAAACGGAATATTATTTATTTTTTCTGGGATTTTCCCTGAATTTGTTGTTTGAAAATTATAAGGCGAGGAGTTAGCAGTCAAAGCTCTTGACTTGAACTTTTTATGGTCTTTTATGTCCGCAAAGTTGTAAACAACAAAGCGTCCTAATTGACAAGAAGTTAATAATATTGAAGTGGTAATAATTAAAAATCCTATTCTAATTGCTTGTAACATAATTATTAGTTTTTTTATAAGCCGTTTTTCTTTCTGTGTTATAGCATCAAACTTCCATTTCCCGTTGCAACTCTTCCATTTCACGTTTTAGCTCTTCCTTTGTGCTGGTGAAATACTCGTCCCAGTCTGAAATGTCAAGAATGGTTTTGAGTGTTTCACTTTGTTTAATGGTGATAATTTCACTTTCAAGTATTTTGACTTTCACTCGCAATCTGTTTACAGTTTGTCTTAGTTGGTCTTTGTCTGTGAGTTTATCTCCTTTGCTGGTTGAAAAAATACCTTTTTCAAGATTAGCTAAGATTTCAGCCACTTTTTTAAGGTCATTTTTGGCATTGGCTTCATTTAATTCTTTGAAGATTTCTTCTACTTGCTTTTGAATTTCTATTGGTTCGTTCACAAATTTGTCGGGGTGGCACAACATCGTCCCTTTGCGAAATTTCCTTTTCAGTTCTGCTTTTTGCTCGTCTGTTAGCTCGTAGATTTCCTTTTTCTTTTCAGTATCAACTTGCTCACGGTATTCTCTTTCGTCAGTTTCTGCTTCTTCAAATTTCGTTTTATCTTCTTTGAATTTCAGTTTACGCAACTTCAAAATCTCCAAAATAATGCTGCCTAATTCAATTACATGGCGGTGTTGAAATTCAGAAAGTATTTTTTCAAGTTCTATCTTTTCATTGTCATAGCTATTCAGTTGGTTTTCTAAATTCTTGATTTCAAGTTTGAGTGCCGCAATTTCAACGTCTATCCAGATGGAAAGTTGTTGATTTTTTGAAATGAAATGTTGAATTTTGTTGATGGCTGATGCAAATTCCTCTTTTTTTATATCAGCAATAATTTCTTGTAAGTCGGCGTTAAAATCATATTCTTTCAGTTTTGAAGTTTCCTTGTCTAATTCTTCAATGTCCTCCAAAAGGATATAGTTTTTGAGAATTTCTAAGCGTTTGATAATTTTGTTTAATGGAAAAACAACGTCTTCTTGCAACTGCAATTTAACTATATCTGGATAATATTGTCTGCGAATATTATTAAATTCCGCAATAAACTGTTCCGCTAATGTGGTATCATTACTAGAGTTTTTATAGTTTGATTATCAATAAATTATGTTATATTTGTGAAAATAAAATCATATTATAAAATAGCAAATGAATATTTATAAAAATATAACTACAAATAAGCAGTATAAAGCAAGCACAGGTTTTTCAAAAGAAGAGTTTATGTCACTATTTCTAATTTTTGAAAAATTGTACTTTCCCAAGAAAAAACATATTTGTAAAGGCGTTCCTAAACCAGCTCTAACTAACAAAAGAGAAGCACTATTTTTCATATTACATTATCTTAAATCGTACCCTACACTTGTTAATATGGGCATTTATTTTGGGTTTTCTGAAAGTACAGCAAGCATTTATATTGAATTACTTAAACCCATTTTAAAAGCGGCTCTATTACAGTCTACTGCACCTATTGCTCGCAATTTCGGAAGTCAAGAAGAATTTGACAAGGCATTTGAAGGTGTTGAGGACATCATTATAGATGGCGTAGAACTGAACATCCAGCGTCCACAAGACAATGATGAACAAAAAGCACATTATAGTGGAAAAAAAAATTCCATACAGTAAAATGGCTAATTATTTGCGACAAATACAAGCGAATAATCTACATTAGTGAGCTTACAATAGGAAGTGTACATGATTTTACCATATTTAAAGAAACGCTCAAACAATTTGATTTTAGTCAATATAATGTTTTAGTTGATTTAGGATTTTTAGGAATACGCAAATACATCACAGCTAAAGAGTTACAGATACCACATAAAAAACCAAAAGGTGGTGAATTAACAGAGAATCAGAAGACAGAAAATTGCACTAAATCAAGTTTCCGAATAATAGTAGAAAATACTATTGCTATGCTAAAGCGGTATTTTATCTTGCGTATAGAAAGTCGTAGCCATATGAAAGAAAAATTAAATGAAGTAATTGAAATATGTGGGCTACTTTGGAATTTTAAAAGAAACTTAACTACTTGATTACTAAACTATAAAAACTCTAATGGTAATAATGACATTCTCAAAATTGCTTTCTGCTTTCGCTCTTCTAGCTATTTGATAGAGAATATTTTTACTCAATCAAATAGTTAAAAGCGCATTTTTCATTTACAGTATAACAACTACTACTCTACCTACCCTCTGATAGTACAGCTCTTTAGTAGTGCCTACACGCACAAAGGTACTTTTAACCTTACATTCGTAATTGCCTGCATCAGTAGTCGTAACATTTGGTATAGACAATGTAGCACTCGTAGCTTCAGAGATACGCACACCATTTTTGTACCACTCATACTTATTTTGTGTACCATCAACAGCACCATTAATAGTAAGCGTGGCACCAGAAGTAAGTGATTGGCTAGCTGGTAAGATTGTATAACTTTGTGGATGAATGCTATAGTCACCTGACCCTGTATTGATAGCCTCCATACTAGTTAACAAATTAGCAAAATCTAGTTGGTTGTGTGTACAATATAATGTTCTTAGACTTGCAGGTAAAATAGGTAAAATGGTCAGTTGATTGCCACTACAACCCAATGTTCCTAGACCCGCAGGTAAAGTAGGTAAAATGGTTAGTTGATTGCTGGAACACATTAATTTTCTTAGACTTGCAGGTAAAGTAGGTAAAAGGGTCAGTTGATTGCTGAAACAAATTAAACCCTCTAGGCTTGCAGGTAAAGTAGGCAAAACAGTTAGTTGATTGATGGAACAATCTAAAGTTTTGAGGTTTGCAGGCAAAGTAGGCAAAACAGTTAGTTGATTGTTGGGACAACCTAACTCTTGTAGGCTTGCAGGCAGAGTAGGCAAAACAGTTAATTGATTGTTGGAACACCATAACTCTTGTAGGCTTGCAGGCAGAGTAGGCAAAACTGTTAGTGGATTGTTGTAACAACGTAAAGCTTGGATGCTTTCAGGCAAAGCAGGTAAGCTAGTTAGTTTATTAGTCTCACAACGTAAAGCTTGGATGCTTTCAGGCAAAGCAGGTAAGTTAGTTAGTTGATTGTTGGAACAACCTAAACTTTGGATGCTTGTAGGCAAAGTAGGCAAAACTGTCAGTTGATTACTGGAACAACGTAAAATTTGGATGCTTGCAGGCAAAGCAGGCAAAATAGTCAGTTGATTGACAACACACTGTAATTCTTTTAGTCCTTCAGGCAGAGTAGGCAAAATAGTTAATTGATTGTCGGAACAATCTAAACTTTTTAGACTTTTAGGCAAAGTAGGCAAAACTGTCAGTTGATTGTTGATACAACGTAAAATTTGGATGCTTGCAGGCAGAGTAGGCAAAACGGTTAGTTGATTGTTGTCACAAGCTAAAGTTTCTAGTTTTATAAAATATTTTATGCCACTCAAATTAGTAATACTAAGACCACTTACATCTAAGATAGTTGCGGAAGTAATACTTTTGCAGATGGTTTCCATCTGTGCGCCCACAAAACACGCTTTGTAGCGGGTTTGTAAATATGCTCTAAAATTAGCATCTGGTATGGTTACCAAAAATGCTTTTGCAGGCGTGTAGCTCACTATCATAACCAGCAATAATAAGAAGGAGATTTTTTTCATTAGGTTTGTTTGAAAGAGAATTTATAAGATTTATTATTGGCGTTGGAAATAATGAGTTAGTGGCAGATTATTTTACTTTTCTAGCGTTATAGTGTTTTCAAATAATATATCTTCTAAAGTATCTACAGGATTCCAAATTCCACTATTGATTTTTTCGTGTGTTTTACATAATTCAATGATTTTTTCTTGCTCACCAAAATTGATAATTTTTTTTTCTCGTTCAGTTAGACTTTCAAAGTAATTACTCGCAAATCCATAAGTTGATAAAAAAAGTCCTTTTTCTCTTTTTTCATTAATTATAACTTTTGTAAAATCTTTTACCGCCTCTTTTCCTACTCTTTGTCCGCTTCTCCAATGCTTAATCTCAATAATAAATGTTTTTTTTATTTTGTCTATTGTACATTCTAAAATTACATCTTTACCACCGTCTTTGCTACTTGGTGTTAAAGTTACTTTAAATCCAATTCCTTCAAATAATTCAGCAATAGTTCTTTCTAAATCTCTCCATTCTAAGTTCATTAAATTACTCGGACTTTTTGCAACCAATTCAATGAATTTTTTACTTATCTGTCTTATATCAATATGGGTGACATTTTTGAAAAATCAGAATTTTAAGATTTATTCTAAAATAAAATTTTTAAATTTATCTTTAAAAGTATAAATTATTTGTTTTAT
>JAYVGJ010000453.1:0-3746 GCA_043772375.1 Raineyaceae bacterium
AGATGAGATATTAGCCGCAGGTGGGCTTGATGCTTATATCAAAAAACACAATATCAAAACAGATATGAGAAAATGGGTAGGAATACTCAAATTTACACCTAAAGAAGACAAAGAACTCACAGAACTAATGTACGGAAAACAAAAATAATGGCTATATTCATAGATACCAACATTATTATTGAAATAATGCGTGATACCTCCAAAGAAGAGCTACTCCTAAAATACTTTAATCCTAGTAATGAAGTTTTTTTGATTTCCTACGTTTCAGTAGCAGAAATAAATTCTATTGCTATGCAAAAGGAATGGGGAGTACCTAGAATGGAAAAATTACAGAAATTTTTAGATGACAGCGAAATTTTAGAAATTACTGGAGATGCTATTTTAAGGCGTTATGTGGAAATTGATGCTTTTAGCCAAGGCAAAAATCCCAATATCAAACTTAAAGGAAGTGCTAAGAATATGGGTAAAAATGACCTTTGGATAGCTGCTACAGCATCTGTTTTTGACGTTTTGCTTATTACAACTGATGCTGATTATGACCATTTAGATAATATTTTGCTCAAAGTCAAAAAAATACCACTTAACATTATCTTAGAAATTAGAAACAAAAAATAAAAATCTCCTAAAATATATTTTAGGAGATTTTGTATTAAAGTCCCCTTTGGGGATTTAGGGGCTACTTCTAATTTATTTTTATATTCATTATTTTTTTGTAGTTTTGGCATCTCTAAACATAAGCAATAAAAACAAATGGAAATCTCCTCTAAATACGACCCTTCACAAGTTGAAAGCAAATGGTACGCCCATTGGCTTAAAAATAAGTTTTTTGCCTCAAAGCCAGACAGCACCAAAAAACCTTTTACCATTGTAATACCGCCTCCCAACGTAACGGGCGTACTTCACATGGGACATATGCTCAACAACACCATACAAGATGCGCTTATTAGGCACGCTCGTATGCAAGGCTACAACGCTTGCTGGGTGCCGGGAACAGACCACGCTTCTATTGCCACAGAAGCAAAAGTAGTTAATCTACTAAAATCCAAAGGAATAGAGAAAAAAGACATCTCTCGTGAGGAGTTTTTAAAGTATGCTTTTGAGTGGAAAGACAAATATGGTGGCATCATCTTAGAGCAACTTAAGAAATTGGGAGCGTCTTGTGATTGGGATAGAACCCGTTTCACAATGGAAAAAGACCTTTCTGATGCTGTTTTGGATAGTTTTATTCATCTCTATAACAAAAAACTCGTTTATAGAGGTGTGAGAATGGTTAATTGGGACCCACAAGGCAAAACTGCTCTTTCTGATGAAGAAGTAATTTTCAAAGAAAGTCAGTCTAAAATGGTGTATGTCAAGTATTTTATTGCAGACGACAACGGAAATGCTACAACTGATTTTATTACTATTGCCACAGTACGCCCAGAAACCATTCCTGGTGATACAGGCGTTTGCGTAAACCCAAATGATGCTCGTTATACGCATCTCAAAGGCAAAAAAGTGATTATTCCGTTGGTGAATAGGCTTGTACCTGTTGTTTTTGATGATTATATTGATATTGATTTTGGAACTGGTGCGCTTAAAGTTACGCCTGCACACGACGTAAATGATTATGCGTTGGGACAGAAGTTTAATCTAGCCGTAATAGACACTATTTCTGATGATGGCACAATGTCTGAAAATGTGGGAATAGCTAAATACGTTGGAAAGGATAGATTTTTTGTCAGAAAAGAGATTGTAAAAGATTTGGAGGCACTTGGTCAGGTGGAGAAAGTGGAAGAGTATAAAAATCAAGTTGGTACGTCTGAACGTACTGGAGCAGTTATTGAGCCTAAACTTTCTATGCAATGGTGGCTGAAAATGGAAGATATTGCAAAACCTGCGCTGGAAAACGTAATGAATGATACTATCCGTTTTTTTCCTGATAAATTCAAAAATATGTACCGCTCGTGGCTTGATAAGCCAAAAGATTGGTGTATTTCTCGTCAGTTGTGGTGGGGACAGCAAATTCCTGCGTATTATCTCCCAAACGGTGAGCTTATCATTGCTAAAACCAAAGAAGAAGCACTTTCTAAGGCGCAAATTATTGATAAAAGTTTAACTTTGAATGATTTAAGACAAGATGAAGATGTTTTGGATACGTGGTTTAGTTCGTGGTTGTGGCCTATTTCTGTTTTTGATGGATTTAAAAACCCAGATAATGAAGATATTAAGTATTATTATCCTACCAATGTTTTGGTTACGGGTTTTGATATTATCTTTTTTTGGGTGGCACGTATGATAATGGCAGGTTACGAATTTAAGCAGGAAATGCCGTTTAAGGACGTTTATTTTACAGGTTTGATTAGGGACAAACTTGGCAGAAAAATGTCTAAGCAACTAGGCAATTCTCCTGATGCTTTGCGCCTAATGGAGATGTATAGTGCTGATGGTGTGCGTTTTGGCGTGCTTTTCAATAGTGGTGCAGGAAATGATTTGATGTTTGATACTGATGTACCAAAATCATCAAAACAAGAAGATATTGATGCTTTTGCGCTTGCTGAAAACTCTCACGACTCTAAATTATGTGAGCAAGGGCGCAATTTTGCTAATAAAATTTGGAATGCGTTTAGACTGTTGAAGAGTTTTGAGATAGTTGATAATGCTATTCTAGCACAACCAGCAACTAATGTACTTGCAGGAAAGTGGTTTGAAGCAAGATTTTCTGAAAAACTTGCAGAAATAGAAGACCATTATACAAAATACCGCATGTCGGAGGCTTTACAGACTATTCGTAAGCTATTTTGGGATAATTTTTGTGATTATTATTTGGAAATCATTAAGCCTGAATACGAAAAACCTCTTGATAAAGCTACTTATGAGCAGGCTATAGGCTTTTTGGATAATTTGTTGAGAGTTTTGCACCCTTTTATGCCCTTTATTACGGAGGAAGTGTGGCAAAATATTTCTGAAAGAAAAGAAAATGAAAGCATTTGCGTAGCTAACTACCCAGAAATCAAGGAGTTTGATAAGGCTATTTTAGCTGATGCTAGTCTTATTTTTGATGCAGTTACGGAGATACGCAATGTACGTAATGCCAACGGACTTGCACCAAAAGTAAATTTTGATATTATTATCAAAACAGAAAAAAATGCGGTTATTTACGAGAAATGGCATAATATTCTCCAAAAACTCACGAGTACAACGCTTACGTACACACAAGCAAGCGCAAATGCAGGTATGAAATTTTTGGTAACGACAGATGAATTTTTTGCTCAAATTGATGTAAAAATTGATTTGGAGCAAATAAAAAAGGATTTGGAATACCAAAAAGGATTTTTAGAAAGTGTTTTGAAAAAACTTTCTAATGAGAAATTTGTTGCCAATGCCAAGCCCGAAGTCATTGAAAATGAACGCAAAAAACTAGCAGATGCAGAAGCCAAAATCAAATCTTTGGAAAATGATTTGAAGAATAATTTGTAGGAAATAACGCAAAAATTCATTCTTTAGCTCTCGCTTGGCTCTAGCCAAGTGAGGACTATAAAGCGGATTCCAGCCGTTAATACAAATAAAAGTAGTTCTTATGCTGGAAGCCTAATGATAGTCGTCACTTGCCTAGAGGCAAGCGACAGTGGTTTTTTTTATTAACTTGACGGCTATGGAGTTTTCTCCTGACTTCAAGTGCGCTTTTGAGCATTGATTTGGGAAATATTTTGTTACTGTAAAAGTTCCGTTGCAGATTTATAGAAATTATTTTGGATAGTATAATC
>JAYVGJ010000454.1:0-2863 GCA_043772375.1 Raineyaceae bacterium
ATAGACATAGACGAGCGTAATAAAAGCAAAACTGTTTCTGCAGAACTTGCTCAAATGACGCAAAGCATTATCTATGCAAGCCAAATACAAAAAGCACTCTTACCAAATGATGCTAAAATATTGCCACACGTGGCAGAATATTTTTGTATTTATCAGCCAAAAGATGTGGTTTCTGGTGATTTTTATTGGTTTTGGAAGGAAGAAAACAAACTTTTTTTTGCAGTTGTGGATTGTACTGGTCACGGTGTACCTGGTGGCTTTATGACTATGATGGCAAGCACACTTTTGAATAATATTGTGGGAGATACTAAGGTACACAGCCCTGCACTTATTCTTGACTTGCTACACGAAGGTATCAAAAATGAGCTTCATCAGGTAGAAACGGGCAATACAGATGGTATGGACGTGTGCCTTATATGTATAGAATCACAAGAAGATGAGTTTAAGGTTACTTTTTGTGGGGCAAAACGTCCTTTGATTATTTTCAAAGACAACGAAATGATACAACTAAAAGGTACAAGAAGAAGTATTGGAGGTGTTCAAACGCTCAAACAAGCAACTTTTGAAAACCAGATAATTATGCTAAAAAAAAATGATGCACTTTACCTTATAAGTGATGGTTTTATAGATACACCTAATGAAAAGAGAGATAAATTTGGACTTCCACGCCTACAAAAAATGATTTATAAATATGCTAACGCATCTATGGGAAATCAAAAACGCTTTTTTACAGAAGCGTTGGAGCTTTTTAGGCAAGAAAGTGCGCAAAGAGATGATATTCTGATGATAGGAATTAGACTGTGAGTTATGAGTGAATACAAAATGATGAATTATACAACAAAGATTTGTAGCTCAAAACGCCATTTTCATAAAGAAAAACACTATTTTCGTCAAATTAAATATTTTAATTTGACGTTTTTTCTTTATTTTTGAAGAAATAAATCTTTTCTAACCTTTTTTAATCTTTTTTAAATATGAAAAAAATAATTTTCAATACCTTGTTTTTATTAGAGTTTTTATATCCTGATAATGAATAAGTTATGTTATAAATACTTCAAAACCACCCCTAACCTCTCCTTGAAAAGGAGGGGAACAAAGCTCTCCTCCTTCCTAAGGAAAGGGCTGGGGGTGGTTTTTGGTGATTATTTATTGCTAAAGACTTGATAATCAAATTATAAAAACTCTAGTTTAGATAACGACATTGCTAATTTGTTTTTTTAATACATTGTTACGGAGTTCCGTAAGTACGACACTAGCAATTGCTAGTCACGGCTATGAATATTAAACCCTTTCAGGGTTTTAATACAAATACCAAAGTTGATGCATACAATTTATCAATGTCGTTACCTAAATGTATTTTAACTCAAAACTTATAATTCATAATTCATAACTAAATTAGTCATCATACGTAACAACTTCTTTGGCAAGTTTCATATAATCTTGTGCGCCATTGGCATCTGGCGCATAACTGAATACGCTTTTCCCATAAGACGGAGCTTCTACGAGTTTTACGTCCATACGAATAAGGGTATCAAACATATAAAGAAAACTATAGGTTTTTACAATATGTGCCAACACTTCCTGCGTAATGCGTCTTTTGCGGTCGTACATCAGTGGCAAAATACCCATAATTTCTAGTGTTGGGTTGAGGTTTTTCTTAATTCTCTCTACAGTTTCCAACATCAATTCTAAGCCGTGAATACTCAAAACCTCCATTTGGAGTGGTACAATGATGTATTTGGCAGCTGTGAGGGCGTTGATAGTCATTACTGAAAGAGAGGGAGAACAATCCATTAGAATATAATCATACTGTGTGGCTTGCAAAAGCAGTTTTTTGATAATATACTCTCGTTGTGGGTAGCCTGCTAGTGAAACTTCCAAATCTGCAAGACTAATATCCGCAGGAATAATCTCTAAATTTTCACGTTGAATAATGGCATTATTGAGTGAAATATCTCCTAAAATCACATCTGAAATTGTCCAAACATTGCTATTTGCGCCAAGATAATAAGAAAGGCTACCTTGTGGGTCTAAATCTAGCAAAAGAACACGTTTGCCCATATCAGCAATTGCTCTGCCAAGATTTACTGCAGTAGTTGTTTTGCCTGTTCCTCCTTTCTGATTGACAATAGCAATAATTTGGGTCATTGATGAGATTTTTGTTTGAAAATATAAAATTGCACCGCAATTTTTGTAAATATACGAATTTTTAGAGAAGAACGTAAAATAAGTAGAATAACATAAAAACAACCTAAAAAAGCCACTTTCTAATTAAAATTAAAGAGTGGTTTAGATTTAGTGGCATAGATACGTAAGTCCTAAATATCTCATTTTTCACAATCATACGCCCATTTGACGTACATTGCGCCCCACGTAAAACCACCTCCAAAGGCTGCTAAAACAAGATTATCTCCTTTTTTGAGTTGCTTTTCGTAGTCTGAAATACACAGAGGAATTGTAGCATTTGTGGTATTTCCGTACTTATGAATAGTAAGCATTACTTTTTGTTCATCAAGTCCCATTCTTGCAGCAGTAGCATCAATAATACGTTTATTAGCCTGATGTGGCACTAAAAATCTTATATCATTAGGGGTAAGATTATTTTTTTGCATTAGTTCATAGGCGGTATCAGACATAGCTTTTACAGCGTGTTTAAACACGGCACTACCTTCTTGATAGACAAAATGTTCTTTATTTTGGACAGTTTCTAGCGTAGGTGGTCTGCGACTTCCGCCTGCTTTTTGATGCAAATGTACCCAACCAGCACCATCAGATTTCAGAATACTATCTTGTATTCCTAAACCTTCTGTATTGGGTTCTAGCATTACTGCACCAGCACCATCACCAAAAATAATACAAGTAG
>JAYVGJ010000455.1:0-7161 GCA_043772375.1 Raineyaceae bacterium
GTATTAGTTCCGCTGGAACTAAATACATTTTTTGCAGATTTTTCTATAAATATGCCAGTCCGCTGGACTTAAATACATTTTCCGAAATCCAAGCCGTTCATAGCATACAATAGAGTTTATGAATAACTCAAAAATGTCTTTGAAAAGTCCCCCTACTTCCTAAGGAGGGGTTAGGGGTGGTTTAAAATAGAATTATTCATAAACTCTAATGTATTTAACTCATAACTATTTTGTATCAAAAACCATTTTCCTAATACCAATCAGCACAAAAATAAAAACTGTAAAAGCAATAAAAAACGGAATAATATAGTCTATCATATTCATAGGCAGCATTATAGCCATAATTAACAACTGAAAACCTAAACCATAAATAGAAACAAATGTCATAAACCAGTTAGGAAAAGTTTTGACTTTGTAGGCATCTTTGTCCAAAAAATGAATTGTTTTATCAAAAATACCATAAACAAAAGAATAAACCCAAAACAAAATATCCACTGTTTGTTGCGTTTCACCCGCCATAGCACGAGGAGATTTATACTCAAAAACCTTGCTGGTAGTGTCTGCGCCCACAGATTTATTCCTCAAAATAACATAGTAATAATTATACAATGTTCCTTGCAACTGCAAGCCAATAAATGCCAAAATAGCATAAACAACGTGTGTTTTTGCTACATAACAAAAAGTCATCAAAAACAAAAAATTCAAAATCAAATCAAAAATACTATCCAAATACCGCCCAGAATAAGAAGGCGTTTTTTTGACGCGTGCAAGCTCTCCATCAGCGGCATCAATAACAGATTTTAGGATAATAAAAACACCAGCGGCAAAATAATAACCATTTAAGATGCAAAAAATAGCTATTAGTCCGCAAATTCCAAAGAGTAGCGTAACGTGAATAGGCGTAAAACTGGTCGTTTTGAGTTGGTTGGCGAAAAACCTAGCAAGGGGTCTTCCGTAGTCAGACAAATCTAAAAATTTGTCTTCATCAGCAAGTTTTGACATTAAAAATATAAAATAATAATAGTTACTACATACCAATAATATGGTTGTTGGTACAAAGATACAAAAAAATTACGAATTACAAACTAGCTATTGCTAATCCGTAATTCGTAATTTTCAATTCGTAATTTTCAATTCGTAATTGAAAAATTATTTGCCGTGTGCAGTTGCAAGTGCCAAAATAGAAGCAGAAATTTGAATAAAGCTATTTTTAGCTAAATCTTCTTTTGCTTTTGCATCTAGTGCCTTCATCAAAAGTGCTGCATTTGCATCAGAAAGTTTAGCTACATCAACTGCGCCCAAATCTCCAATAGTTTTTACGCCTGCTTCGTGCAACATTTTTGCCTTGCCCGCTCCAATTCCTTCAAGCCCTTCAACATCTTCTTTTACCAAAACATCAAAAGTTTTGCCTTCTAGATTTCTGTCTAGTGCCGCATTGATGTTCAAACGCTCATAAGGTGCAAGTGCTACTACTGCTTTTGCCCACGCTACGAATGGCAAAGCAAGTAATTCTTCTTTTGTTTTCACACTAAAAGCATCAGCCAATTTTTTGATTTGCTCGTCATTTAGTTTAGCTAATTTCAGGTTGAAATACTGCATATCACGCACCAAATCAATGCCTGTTACTTCTTTAAGCACTTTTGCAGTGCTTGGTCCTACGCCTTCAAGTGCCTCTACAGGTGCGTTAGCAATGGCAGAAAGGTTTGAGTTTTCGTATTTTGTATCAACAGCTTTGTTAATATTCATTTTTTGAATTATTTAGATGGTTAGTTATGTTTTACTAATTTTAAATGGTTTTTAAAATCTCACAAATATACTAATTTTTTTCAAAGTCAAAAATTTTTTTAACTTTTTTTCTGTTGTTTTGTGAAAATCAACAAAATTATGCGTCAAGTGAAAAATCATCACCCAAACGGTCTGGAAGGTCTATTATTAAAAATGCTTCTGCATTGTCAAGTGCCTCATCAAGAGCGCAATCATCTTGCCAGCAAGTGCCACCATCATCAAGCAGACGTATAGAACTACTAGATTCATAACATTCTCCAATTTCTAATGTTCCGTGACACTCTACCCACCAAGCAATATGAGGGTACTTTTCTGAAAATGATATTGATTTTGGCATAATTCTTTAATTTTAAGCATCTTGTATTTACTTCATACTTCATACTTCACTAATATTTCTGGTCTAACCTTTCTATCAAACGGTCATTTAAGGCTTTATTACAATCTAACTCTACGGTTGTTTTTGCAGGTTTTTCAAAAGGCACTTTTTTGTAGCCTAGCGTTGGGTCTGCGTAAAGTGCTTTCATAAAAAGTCCGAATGCAGGCATTGCAAGCACCGCACCTTGTCCGTTGCCAATATCCAAAAAGCGTGTCTGGCGGGTATCTCCGCCCACCCAAACGCCACCCACAAGGTTACGTGTAACGCCCATAAACCAGCCATCTGCGTGGTCTTGTGTTGTTCCTGTCTTAGAACCAACTTCATTTCCTTTGTCCATAAAACCATAACTAGCTATTCCTGCGCCTGTTCCGCCTCTTTCTGTTCCTGCCATCAGCATATTAAGCATCATATAAGCATGTTCTTCACTAATTACTTCCCTAATATCAGGTACAAAATCCTCTAAAACTTTACCATTTTTATCCACAATTTTCGTAATCATCATTGGGTCAATATGATAGCCTTTATTGGCAAAAGTACCATAAGCTCCCAATAATTCATACAAAGAAACTTCAGACGAACCCAAACAAATAGATGCCACACGTTGCAAAGGAGTATTTATACCAAAATTTTTGGCGTATTTCATTATCATATCAATACCCAATTCTTTGGTAAGAGCCGCCACAATAGTATTTACTGATTGTCCCATTCCCTTGCGCAACGTATGTGGCGCATACGTATAAGAGCCATAACTATTTTTTGGAATCCAGCCAGGAAAAATAACTGGTTTATCTACAATTTCATAGCAAGGTGTGTAGCCTTGGTCAATGGCGGCAGCATACACAATAGGCTTAAAAGTAGAGCCAGGCTGTCTAAGACTTTGCTTTACGTGGTCATATTGAAAATGTTTGTAGTTAATTCCGCCTACCCACGCTTTGATGTGTCCGCTTTTTGGATCCATAGCCATCATTCCAATATTCAAAAACCGTTTATGATGACGAATAGAGTCCATTGGTGAAATCAGCGTATCCACAGAGCCTTTGTACATATCATAAATAGTGGTACGAACGGGTTTTGAGAGTTCTACAAAGATTTGGGCTTCATTTGCTTTACCCAAATTGGCTTCTAAAGACTTGTAACGAGGTGTTTTCTTTGCTTCTTTTTCAATAAAATTAGGCACTTCACGCCCATATTCGTCCACCCAAGGATTTCGCCCAGACCAAACATAATTAAATGCACGTTGTCTTTCCATCATATGTGTAGCAACTGCAGTTTCTGCGAGCTTTTGCATACGTGAGTCTATGGTCGTATAGATGCGCAAACCGCCTGTTTTGATAAAATCTTTTGAGTAACCTTTTTTTACTGCCCAATCTTCTAAATATTTGAGTGCTTGGTCTTTAAAGTAAGGCGCAAGCCCAATTTGGTAGGCTTCCGACTTAAATTTAACATCAATATCTTCTGTTCTATATTTTTGAAAATCTTTCTCTTTCAAAAAATTATATTTTACCATTTGAGATAAAACAGTATTTCTACGGTTGATAGAGGCTTTTCTGTTAAGAATAGGATTAAACATTGTAGGTGCTTTGAGCATTCCCACAAGAACGGCAGCCTCTTGTACATTTAGTTCACTTGCCTCTTTACTGAAATAAGTTTGTGCTGCCGCCTGTATTCCAAAACTATTACTACTAAATTCTGATACATTAAGGTACATTGTAATAATTTCTTTTTTGGTATAATTACGCTCCAAACGAATAGCCATCATCCATTCTTTTATCTTAAAAATAAGTTTTCCTATGACAGGCGCATCAGCAAGTTTTCCTCTATTTTTCTTGGCACGAGTGTCAAACAAATTTTTAGCAAGTTGTTGTGTAAGTGTACTACCGCCACCAGAAGACCTATTTTGCAAAATAACGGTATTGACAAGTACACGCTCCATACTGCGCAAATCTATGCCTGAATGTTGCTCAAAACGTACATCTTCCGTTGCAATAAGTGCATCAATGACTGTAGGCGCAATTTCTTCAAATTCTAGCGGAGTACGGTTGGTAACGGCATAACGCCCCATAGACTTTCCGTCAGCCGTAAAAATCTCTGATGCTAGTTCACTTTTAGGGTTTTCTAGTGCTTCTAGGCTTGGCATATCTCCAAAAAGCCCAAAAGAATTATCACTTATCATATAAATAAATGTAACAATAAGCCCCATTGAGAGTAAAAAAAATATCCAGATGAACTTAATCCACCCATAAAAACGCCCTTTTTCTATCTTAAACATTCTATTTTTATATAAGAATTTTGATGATATGTTTTAAAATATCAATTATTTTACAAATTGTTCCACAAAGATACAAAATAATTAAAGAAATTAAAGATTTTGTGCTAAATTTTGTATTAGTTCCTGCAGGCGCATATTTATAGAAACCAAGAACGCAAAAAATGTATTTAGCCCAGCAGGGCAATGTATTTGTGTCTTTGTTGGTATGTCTTTGGTTGTAGCGTTAGCGACACCAACAAACGCACTAAAAACAAAAATATTTATTTTGGAAATAAGGATAAATTTAGCGTTATTGCAAAGCATAGCAACTGAAATATGGAACAATACATTGTTTGACGTAGTTCGTTGTTGGTGTCGCTAACGCTAAAACACCAACAACGGTGGGAAAAAATTTTATTGTATTTTGATGCAACATATGTAATTGTAAATGTTTTATCTAGTTGATTTATGAAAAATAAATATTATGTGATTTTGCCTGTGTTAATATTGGTATCAATTTTGTGGTCTTGTAGTTACAAATATAGAACTGCTACAAGGGCGGGTAAAAAGTTTGATAAAAACGAATTTACGCAGGCGCAATTTGATTCAGTAATAAATGCTATTTATAAAATCCAAGATTATAATTTTAGACCTCATTCAAAAATTAAATTAGTTGGATCTTATGTATGTGAGGAGTATGGTGATTATTACAAAAAAAGTGATTACAGAACCTTGAAATTCACAAATAATAGCAAGATTTTTAAGAGTATAAGGTTCTACGCCCCAGTAAATAACATCACTTTAGCAAAAACAGAAGGAGTAACTGAAAAATATACTGCTAATATTAAAAATGACGAAATTATAGTAGAATATTTACTTAGCAGAGATTTTGACCTTTACAATATCTTTCAATATGCTAAAATTAGTGAAAATGGTGATACAATACACTTTTACAAAATAGAAAATCTGCAAACACGCAATGGCAAAAGAGGAAGTAAGTTGGATCAAGTATATATATACAATCCTACACTAACGGCTCTACCAAACGTAGAGTAATAGAATTTCCTGCCGTTGTTGGTGTTTTAGCGTTAGCGACACCAACAACGCACTAACGGCGGAAAAAAAAGCACCTACCAATGCGAAAAATATCATTCGTTTATTTTGTAGGTATTTTATTTACCAAATGCCTACATTATCTAATCAACCTCAGTATAATAATTTAGCAGTAGTTTTTTTATTTTTTCTTTTTCTTTGGGTGTTATTGGATTTTTAGATAAATACAACCCTCTTAAGTTTTTCAATTCTCCTATCTCGTTGGGTAAACTAGTCAGTTGATTAGACTGTAACTGCAAACGGTCTAAATTTTTCAATTCACCTATCTCTTTGGGTAAACTAGTCAGTTGATTTTTTTTTAAACTCAGCTGTGTTAAATTCTTCAATTCACCTATCTCTTTGGGTAAAGTCGTCAATTTACTTTCAGTTAAATTCAAATATTTTAAATTTTTCAATTCCCCTATCTCTTTGGATAAACTAGTCAGTTGATTATAACTTAAATTCAAATAAATTAAATTTTTCAATTCCCCTATCTCTTTGGGTAAGGTAGTTAGTTGATTAGCAGATAAATCCCACTTTTCTAAATTTTTCAATTCACCTATCTCTTTGGGTAAGGTAGTTAGTTGATTAGATTGTAAATACAACGCTTTTAAATTTTTCAGTTCTCCTATCTCTTTGGGTAAAGTAGTTAGTTGACTAAAAGATAAATTCAAATAAATTAAATTTTTCAATTCCCATATTATCTCTTTGGGTAAAGTAGTTAGTTGACTAAAAGCTAAATCCAAGTCTCTTAAATTTTTCAATTCTCCTATCTCTTTGGGTAAGGTAGTCAGTTGACTATAACTTAAATTCAAATAAATTAAATTTTTCAATTCTCCTATCTCTTTGGGTAAGGTAGTGTGGCTGTGTCTTTTAGCCCTTAAATTTAATTTATACACTTTCAAAGGCTCTTTGAGTGCTTCTTCTAAGTTTTCGTATTCTTTTTCGTTGGCAAGTGCGGTGCTGTCCAATAGTTTTCCTTGTGCCAATACACACACAGACACACAAGAGAGCAAGAGAATAAAAAGGATTTTTTTCATTTTATTAAGATATTTAAAGTTAAATTTTGATTGATATTAGTTTTAAAGCATAAAGTTAATGCTTTTTTGAGCATAAACAAATAAACCTACCTGATTTTTTTCCGCCGTTGAATTCTATGACAAAACCAAATCTTTTTGATAGTTTTTGGGGCTTTTCTCTTGGTTTTCTTTGTTTTCCGCCGTTTTCCTGCCGTTGTTGGTGTTTTAGCGTTAGCGACACCAACAACGCACTAGGTCAAACAATGTATTTAAGCACTTCTGCAAACAAAAAGCCAGCATATTCGTTGGCTTTTTGATTGTGGTCGTGAGCAAGATTGTTAGTTTGGTGATTTAAGGAACACATTGTAAATAAGTTCTTAGTTTAGATAATTGTAAAAAAGTGTTATCTTTGTGCAAACTTAGTTCCAAATTCATGAAAGATATATCAGAAAAAACAGTTTTATTTTATAATTCTTTGCCAGAAATAGCTAAACGCCGTTATGTTGCTTTAGAATGCTTAAAAGAAGGTAGAGGAGCTAAAGCCTATTTTCATAAATTACTTGGTTGTGACTATAAAACCATAGCCAAGGGTATTGCTGAATTGAATTCTGATACAGTTGTTCGTTTTTCTGGCTCACGTA
>JAYVGJ010000456.1:0-5232 GCA_043772375.1 Raineyaceae bacterium
CCACAAGGGTCGCACCCTACATAATTCATTGATTGTCAAGATATAAAAACTCTAATACATTATTTATGACCTAAACAGTTACAAGACATCAATACAAAACCGTAATATGTCCTTTGAATTTTTTCTGATTATAATCCAAATAATAGTAATATAAGCCACTAGGCAAATTTTCTGCTTTCCATTTAAAATCTTTATCATTTGTTTGATAAACTTCTTTTCCCCAACGGTTGTAAACTACAAAACTACGAAAACTATAAGTACAATTTTCTTTTGGTAAATTATCTAGTGCATAATAAGCATTTTTCCCGTCTCCATTAGGCGTAAACACATTATAAGGTGTAAATTTAGAGAAATCTATTTCTGTTTCTTTGATTTTTATACGTATTACTAGACTTTCAGTAACTGGTGGACAGCCGTCTTTTTGCGCTATATTAAACTTTATTTTTAGGTTGATTTGCTCATTAGGCTTTAAATATCCACAAAAAGTGGTAAGCAAAAACGAAGATTGGAGCATTCCTGTGCCTGTTTTTGGCGTAAAACTTGCATTATATTGCCCAAAATCAATATTTATATCTTTTTCATCAGTACCAGAGGCAGAAAGCGTAATAATGCCATTATTAGGGTCTTTTCCTTCAATATCAATGCGTAAAACATCATTTAAGTCTAATATTGCCTCTTGCGTGATGGGGTTAAAATTAGCCGTACTTCCCACAATAGTAATAATTGGCAAAATAGCAGGTTTTGGCGTAATTCTTACATCAATTATTAGGACGGCTTCACTTTGCACACAATTATCTTGTTTTGTGACTTTAAATTTTATTCTTAAATTTGTTGGCTGATTAAGGGGCAAAGCGGTACAAAGAGGCGTAAACAAAAACGAAGAGCGCAACGTCCCTGTGCCTGTCTGTGTCGCAAAACTAGCCCTATATTGACTAAAGTTTATAATTGTACCATTGGCATCTGTACCACTAGCAGAAAGCATAATCAAACGGTTATTTGGGTCACTTGCTTCCACATCAATACGTAAAACATCATCTACCACCACGTTTGCCGTTTGCGTGATTGGGTTAAAATTAGGCGTGCTTCCCACAATAGCAATAATTGGAGGAATAATTGGTTCTGATGCAATTCTTACATCAATTATCAGACTATCAGCACGTTGCACACAACCACTTTGCTGACGTACTTTAAATTTTATTTTTAAATCAACGGCTTGATTAAGTGGCAGAGAAGCGCAAATAGGAGTGAGCAAAAACGAAGAATTTTGCACACCAGTACCAGTTCTTGTAGTAAAACTTGCTCCATATTGACTAAAATTGATAATTGCACCGCTTGCATCAGTACCAATAGCAGTAAGTGTGATTAAACCATTATTGAGGTCGCTTGCTTGCACATCAATACGCAAAAAATCACCTATTGCCACGTTTCCCGCTTGTGTAAGCACATTATAATTGGGCGTACTTCCTACAATAGCAATAAGCGGTGTTGTGGGAGGTTTTGGAATAACAAACAATATTACACGTGTGGTAGCTGTACCGACAGTTGGGCAACCAGCATCAAAAATCTGTATATCAAAAATAAATTTGTCGGTTGGGGAGGTACTAACTTTACAAACATTCCAACAGAGAGTAGTCTGTACCACACCAGTTGCGCCTATTGGCAACCTTGTTGTGGTGATGGTATAGTCGGCACTAGTGAAATTTGTACTCACAGGAATAACCCTAATTTGTGTAATTATATCATTTGGCGTATCTTGCATAACAAGTGTCATACAATTTGGGTCACCATTGCTAAAATCCATTACCATATCTGTTGCAGAATTGTAGGTATTGCCTTGTGGTGTGTTTAAAGTAAGTATTGGCGGAATATTAACAGGGCAAATTTTCACCAAAAACTGAAAATCTCGTTTTATTTCACCTATTTTCACGCCTGCCCTAAATTCTTCACATTTGACAGAAAAAACAAAAAGCCCTGCTAAACTTGGATTTACAGAAAGTTCACCTGTAGTAGCATTGATAGACAAAGGTTGCCCTACAACACTTGGAATGGCATTATTGGCACTAAATCCTGCTGCCCAATTTATATCAGGAATAAGTGCAGGATAAGAACTTGGAATACTTGTAGGAACACTAAACGGTGAAGGTGATGTAGTCGTAGCAAAAGCACCATTATAAGGCGTTGTAAGCGAATAAACAAGTGCATCTCCATCTGGGTCTGTTCCACCAAAATTAATAGCAGAACTTTGATTGACACAAAGATAATCACTTGGCGGCAGTCCCAAATCTGGAGAAGTATTCCTAAAAGCCAGTCCAGCCTGCAAAATGGCAGGAAATTCTGCATAAAAAGCATTAGAAGCCGCACCAGGAAAAGTAATATTTGTAATCACATTATTTCTGCAACATCTTTCCCAAACCATTAAATAGCCTCCTATTTCGCTATAAAATGTAGGATTTAGCACAACATCAAGAGAATACAAAATGATTTTAGTAGAAAGTGCGCCTGTTTGGCAGGCATCACTGCTATATGGTATGCTTGTTTGGCTTATTTGATTAAGCGTAAAAAACTGTGTTAAATTCCGAGAGGTTTTGCTATAAACACCAACATTTAATGTAGGGTCTATTGCAGCAGGTGAGCCATTGATATTGTCAAAATAAACATTAAGAACAATTCTATAATTGTTGTTTGTACCAAGATAGATAAGTCTTACCTCACCGCCTACAATATGCGTGGCGTGGCTTTTAAATGAGAAAAAGCATAAACAAAAAACTATAAACAGTATTTTTTTCATAATATTTTATCATAAGTAATAGAGAAGAGATGCAAAAAGTTGTCCACAAAGTTACATAAAATAAGGCAAAACTAAGATATTATCATAATAATAAAGTTTTTTTTATATTTTTGTAAAAAATAATAGAAAATAATTTAAGAAAAATAAAAATCTTATGAAAATTTTAGGAATAATCCCAGCTAGATACGCCTCCACACGGTTTCCTGCCAAAGCAATGCACCTGATAGAGGGCAAAACAATGGTACAACGTGTTTTAGAACGCTCTTTGAAGGCATCAGCCCTTACCAATGTGGTGGTAGCCACAGACCACGAAATTATTTTTAATCATATAAAAAACCTTCAACAAACGCCCATAATGACACAGGAACGCCACCCAAGCGGCACAGACCGTTGTCAAGAGGCGTTGCAGCAAGCAGAAAAATTGTTTGGTGTGAAATATGATTTTGTGCTTAATATTCAAGGAGATGAGCCTTTTATTCGCCCTGCACAAATAAATGCCCTTTGTGAGGCACTTTCTAGTGATACAGAACTTGCCACACTTATCAAAAAAATCTCGTCAGAAGATGAACTTTCAGACCCCAACGAGGTCAAAATAACTATGAATACAGCACAAGAAGCCCTTTATTTTAGTAGAAATATCATTCCATATCTTCACAAACACAAAAGAGAAACGTGGCTACAAAACTATGATTTTTACAAGCACGTAGGTATGTATGCGTACAGAACGGATATTTTGGAGAAAATAACTAAACTTTCTGTGTCTAGTTTGGAGGAAATGGAGAGTTTGGAACAGTTGCGTTGGTTAGAAAATGGTTTTAAGATAAAACTTGTCAAAACGGATATTGACAGTTTTTGTGTTGATGTAATAGAAGATTTGAATAGAATGGATTTGAAAGCATTTTTAGAAGAAGAATAATGCTTTTTTTACTTTGTGGTTTGTAAGAAAACAAACCACAAATTTTTTATAATATTTTTTCATTTCTAAAATCTAAATTCATATCCCAACGTAAAAACATACTCACGAGAAAGCCCGTCAGTATTTTTCAAACGGCTTATGCCATCAAAAGCTTTTCTTCCAAAACCTATTTTTAGCACAGACTGTGTGTCAAAATTATAATTTGCGCTTCCCAAAACCGTAAAAGCAAAGCCTTGTGTTCCCTCAACTTTTATGCGTACATTGGTGGCAGGGTCAAGTATTTCATCTTTATTGAAACGGTAAATAGCCAAGCCGCCCACTTGAAAGCCAAATTTTGCAAAGCGCAAACTTTTTTCTATGCGTATCATTCCATCTGTGCCACGCTTTAGGGCTTGCGACACAGGATAACGCCTAGCGTTTTGCTCATCTTCATTATTTTTCCAAAGTCCCCACTTAAATTTGCTATCAATTTCGTTGAATGGATGTTGTATGCCTACGCCTACCAACCAGCCACGCGTAAGCCACGAAGCCCCAATCACAATATCATACGTCCCAAGACTCGTCTGATAATACATTGGAAGTACAATATTGTCCTTATTTGTTTTATTTACGCCTCCAATAGGGATTTTTGTACCAATGGTTATATTTATTTGATTTTTTTCAGAAAAATACACATTTCTAGAAAAACTTAAAACTATGTCCGAAAGCCCTTGCGTACTTGCCAAAGGCGCACTCACGTACATATAAGGCACTTTTAGTTGGAAACTATTTTTTTTGCCAACACCAATATTAAAATCAAGGTTGGTAACAAAAATATTATCATCAAATTTAGTAATTCCCAAATACTGCCCAAGCTCCACAGAACGCAAACGCACATTCATTGCTTTATTGAATTTTTGAGAAGGTTTTAGTGCACCCATTGTGCAAAAACCTGCATCACTGCAGCCCTGCGCCATTATTTTACTGGGAAACCCAATAAAATAAGTACAGAAAATAATGGAAAAAAGAGGTTTTAAACGTAAAATAAATTTCATAATAGTAAAGTTAAAAGTTGGAAAAATATGATTTTAAGCTATATTTCCTAAAAATCAAATATAGTTATTTCTCTCAAAACAGTACCAAAAATAATGCAAAAAAATATTTTTCTGAACTTTCTTTGCGTTTTTTGAGTATAAAAAGAATACATCTAAGTATATCTTTAATAATTATCTAAAAAATTTATGAACTACAAAAAAATGATTGTAGCTGCTTTAATAGCAACTTCTTTTTCTATTTCAACACAAAATTTGCAAGCGCAAGGCTTGAAAGTACCTGCACCAAGTCCATCACAAACACTCAAACAAAGTTTTGCTTTGTCTGATATCACAGTAGAATATTCTCGCCCTAGTGCAAAAGGACGTGCCATTTATGGTGAATTAGTGCCTTTTGGCAAAACGTGGCGTACTGGTGCAAACGGTGCGACCAAAATTACTTTTGGTGAAAACGTAACGGTAGAGGGTCTTGCTGTTCCTGCTGGTACTTATGCGCT
>JAYVGJ010000457.1:0-24347 GCA_043772375.1 Raineyaceae bacterium
CGTCTGCTTTAGCTGACGGTGCAAAAAACTTCAAGTGCCAAAACGAAAGTAATAACATTTAGCCTGACGGCTATGGGGCTTGCCCCTGCCCAATATGCGAAAGCCATTTGCGAAAGCAATACGACAAATAAAATCAACAAAAAATAACTTTTAAACCTATTCAAAAGGGCGACCACAAGGGTCGCACCCTACAAAATATAAATCAAACCCAGAAATGCTCAACTACAAAATAGAAGATAATATTGCTATTATCTCGTTTAATATGACTGATACGCCAATGAATGTCCTCAACGAGGCTTCTATTGCTGCGCTTGATGCCCAGACTAGCAAAGCTATGGCAGATGATAGCGTGGTAGGCGTGATTATTACTTCTGATAAAAAAGAATTTATTGCAGGTGCAGACCTCAATATGATACTCCAGCACAGCACTCTCCAAACACAAAAAGTAATGATTACTGATTTGCACAGAGTTTTTCGTAAGTATGAAGCAAGCGGAAAAACATTTGTAGCGGCTATCAATGGCACTATTTTGGGTGGTGGATATGAAGTTTGTCTTGCCTGTCATTATAGAATTGCTGTTAATGAGCCAAAAACATTGATTGGTTTGCCCGAAATGTTGATTGGTTTGTTTCCTGGCGGTGGCGGCACACAACGCCTGCCACGTATGATTGGTTTTGAAAAAGCCTTAGATTTTATTCTGAAAGGTGGAAAAGTAAGCCCAGAAAAAGCCTTAGAATTGGGGCTTGTAGATGCACTAGCAGACACTCGTGAAGAAATGATAACGCAGGCAAAAGCGTGGATAATGGCTAATCCTCGTGCTTTGCAGCCTTGGGATAAGAAAGATAATGATGGTAAAGTTTCTGGAAAAGCTGATTTCGCTATTCCTTTTGAAAGCGTAACGAGTGCTAACGGTGAAAAATTGCTTAATACGCAAAAAACAGGCAATTATCCCGCACCACTTGCCATAATGCAATGTATGTACAAGGGCTTACAAGTGCCAATAGAGGAAGGTTTAGCCATTGAAATTGATTATTTTGCGCAAGTTGCTACCTCAAAAGAGGCACGCAATATGGTAAAAACAGTGTTTTTTGCTATGAATGAGGTCAATAAAGAACTTCGTACAAAAAATATTTTGCTAGCTGATGCGTTTGCTGATTATATAAAGATTGTGAATGATGTGTATTCAGAAGAAAGAAAATTGATGTTAAAAGAAGGAATTTCACCTGCTTTAATAGAAAATGCTTGCAAAAACGCTGGAATGTCAGTTTTTAATTTTTCTGTGGAAGAGTTAAACATCAACGCACCACTTCTTGAAAATCAACCAAATGAAGAAGAATTAAAAAAACGTATTTTGTATATTCAGGCTATTCAGGCTAAAAAATGTTTGAAGCAAAATGTGGTTACAAGTGTCAGAGATGCTGATGTAGCTTCTGTTTTGGGTTTTGGATTTCCTGCTTATACTGGTGGCGCACTCTCTTACATAGATTATGTGGGCGCAGATGTGTTTGCGCAGGAAGCAAACCGCCTTGCAAGTGTGTATGGGGAGCGTTTTAAGATTTAATAAAATGGAGATTTAGCAAGATTTCCCAAATCTTTAGAGATTTGGAAAATCTATGTCATACTACTATATATTGCTCGTCCGTTTCCCCACGTTCCACGTGGGGTTATGATAGTTCAACCCCGTTGGGGTTGCTTCTACAAAGAAAACTGTATTAAAACCCCCTGAAACTAGCAGTTGCTAGCGTCTAACAATCATAACCCCAAGTGGAACGTGGGGTTATGACAAACAAAAACTATGTATAGTAGTATGAATTTATGTTTAAAATAGCAGCTAATAATCTAATTATCAATGTTTTGTATTTAATTCATAATTCACAATTCATAATTCACAATTTATTGCTATATTACGGCTCAAATTAGCCTTTTCAAAAGATGCAACCAGAAAATACAGCACAACCTAAACATAAAAAATCTATTTCTTATTATTTTAGAATAGATTTAAAAACCATTCAAGGACGGCTAACAGGCGGTTTTATTTCAATGGCTGTTATTTCATTTTTGCTTATCAATGGCGCAAACTATCAGTGGGGACTTATGATAGACAACCGCCAATATCTGCTCCAAGTAACAGAACCAGCACGTGTTTATACTATTACAGTGCTTGATAAGGTGAATGAGGCGCAAGTCGCTTTTGAAAAAGGGATTATTTTCAGCAAGAATACAGAAGAATATTTCAAAGAATATGAAGATATTTGGATAAAAGAAGTGCGTGCTAACCGTGATTCTCTGGATAAATACATTAACAAAGTTAATAATAATAATCTTACAGTTACTTTCGCCAAAATTGATAACCAACTTGCAGGACTAAAACGGGAATATGCACAAGCTATTTCTTTGTACCGCAAAAGAAATTCTTTGCAAAATGTACAAAATGCAGATGAATACATACAAAATTATGTTCAGGCAAATATCAACCCTATTGTAACTGACCTTGGTAAAAGTATAGATGAAGCAACTTTCACTATTCAAAACATTGAACAACAATACAACGAGAGATTTACGTATCTTAACAAACTGCGTCCTTGGATTGTTTTCTTAGAATTTGCGCTTTCTGTGGCACTTGCTGCCATTATTGGCTCTATTCTTATCTCACAGATTCTTAGGCGTGTACGTCTTTTGAGGGATAGTTTGAAGGTTTTTTCTAGAGGAAATATACCAGAAAATATTCCAGAAAGTGGAGACGAACTGAACACGCTTATCCGTTCTCTCAATGAATTGGGCTATAACTTGCGTGAAATTAAAGATTTTGCCGTAGAAGTTGGGGGTGGAAAATTTGGGTCTGATATTTCTGTTTTTAACAACGAAGGAGAGCTTGGGCAGTCGCTTGCCAATATGAAAGACAGTTTGCAACTTGTTTACGAACAAGAAAGTAGAAGAACTTGGGCAACGGCAGGGCTTGCCAAATTCTCTGAAATTTTGCGACAAAATAGTGATGACATCAATAGGTTGTCAAATGAAGTAATTAGTAATCTGGTTAGTTATGTGGAAATAAATCAAGGAGGCATATTTTTATTAAATAAACAAAACAAAGAGCAAACCTTAGATTTGCGTGCTGCGTATGCTTTCAGTAAGAAAAAATCAATAGAAAAATCCATAAAAGTAGGTGAAGGACTGCTAGGACAGGCTTTTTTGGAAGGTGGTGTGGTTTATTTGCAAAACATTCCACAAAACTATACCTATATTACCTCTGGGCTTGGAGATGCCGCACCTCGTAGCCTTTTGATTGTGCCTTTGCCGTTTAATAACGAAGTAATTGGTATGTTAGAGCTTGCTAGTTTTGATGAAATACCAGCCTACAAAATTGAATTTATTAAGATGTTGGCAGAAGTTGTTGCCTCCTCTATTGCCACAACTAATGCCAATGATGCGACAAGAAGGCTTTTAGAAGAATCTCAAAACAAAACGGAAGCCATTCGTCAGCAAGAAGAACAATTGCGCCAAAATACAGAAGAACTGATTGCAGCGCAAGAAGAACTGGAAAAAAACTTGCAACTTGCAGGAAAAGAAATAGGCAAATTAAAAACTATTTTGGACACTACAAGCCACGCAATAGCTGTTTATGATAGTCGTGGTATCATTCAGTTAGCTAACAAACCTATTGAAAAATTGCTTGGCTACTCTGTGGAAGATATTATAGGTAAAAATATCAAAATAATGCTTGGAGAAGGTTTAGACGAACTTCAAAACAAAGATGATGCCGCTAGTTCTCGTATGCGCACCCCGCAAACCACCGTAAAACAAGTACAAGCTACCAAAAAAGATGGTACAAAAATAATTATGGAAATAAGCACTAATTCTTTTGAGCAAGGACGTGAAAAAATCACTGTTGCTACAATGAAAATGGTATAATCTAGAATTGAAATACATTTTGTATTCATTCACAATTCACAATTACTTATCTCCAATTACCCAGAGGCATTATTTCTTTTCGTCCATTTGACAATTTCAAACCAGATAACACTTACAAAGCCCACTAAAACACAAATTCCTAACTGAAATACGTTTAATTGTTCAAAAGAAAAGAAAGATGTAACTGGCGGAACATACAAAATTATTCCTGCGAGGACTATTGTACCCAAAATTATCCCTAAAACCATAGGATTTTTATACTTTGAGGTCGTCCAGATGGAATAATAAAAGGAACGGTTGATAAGTGTAAGAAAAATATTAGCTACAATAAGTGTCGTAAACGTCATTGTTCTTATTATTTGCTCATCAAATCTCAAATAAAGCGCATATTGATAGATAAAAAGCACGCTAATAGTAATTACTAAGCCCTGAACAATGCTTGTAGAGAGTTCTTTCCAGTTAAAAAACGTAGTTGTAAGCGGTTTTGGCGGTGCTGACATTGTATTTTTCTCTATGGGTTCTCCCTCGTAGATAATTGAGCAGGTAGGACCCATTATTAGTTCCAAAAAGATGATATGCAAGGGAGAAAATATGTTTGGATAAGCCCAACCAAGTGCTAAAGGAATAAAAACAACAAGTATAATAGGAATATGAATGGAAATAATATACTGAATAGCTTTCTTTAAATTGGTATAAATCTTCCTTCCCATTGAAATAGCGACCACCATTTTAGATAAATCATCTTTTAAAAGTATCAAAGAGGCTGCTTGTTTGGCTATTTCAGTACCTTTTATGCCCATAGCTATCCCAATATGCGCTGCTTTGAGCGCAGGACCGTCATTTACGCCATCTCCTGTCATTGCGACTATCTGTTTTTGCGCTTTTAGGGCTTCTATTATCTTTAATTTGGCTTCTGGGAACATTCTGACAAATAAATTAGTCTCCATAACGCACTTTTTTAGGTCTTTTTTGTCTAATTTCATCAAATCTTCCCCTAAAATATGCTTTTCATATCCTACAAAGCCTATTTGTTTGGCTATTGCGGTGGTTGTTTCCGCATTATCACCTGTAATAATCTTTACAGCAATCCCTGCTTTGTAAAAATTTTGCAAAACTTTCTGTATATTTTTCTTTGGGGGGTCATAAAAAGCTAATATTCCTACAAATTTAAAGGAAAATTGCTCTTGTTTTTCTGGAAAATTAGTTCCTTTAAAGGTTGCTTCCGCCACTCCAAGCACTCGCAAGCCTTCACTAGACAAACTTTGGATAATTTTTGTTATCTCTTCTTTCTCTGTTTTTGATAAATGCGTTACATTTATCAATGCTTCAGGTGCGCCTTTTGCTGCAATGATTTTATTGCCGTTTTCATCAGCAAAAATATGCGTCATCATAGGCGGAACACCTGCTAAGGCGTATTCGTGAACGAGTTTATAGTCTTTACGAGTGTCATTTTTGGTTGTTTTTCCGTAAATTTCGTGTAATGCTACCTCCATAGGGTCAAAAGGGATAGGCTCACTCGCAAACATAGACACCATAATGAGCTTTTTAGTGTCTTCATCAAGCTTTTTACTCAAATCAGAGAGCTTTTTAGTGTCTTTATTTGTATTTTTAGTGTCTTCATTGATGTTTTCAGTCAAATCAACGAGTTTTTTAGTAGAAAAAACATACATTTTAGCCAAACTCATCTTGTTTTCAGTCAAAGTTCCCGTTTTATCAGTACAAATAACGGTTGCACTGCCCAAAGTTTCAACTGTTTTCATCTGTTTTACGACAATTCCTTGTTTCATAAGTCGCCACGCACCCAACGCCATAAAAGTTGTGAAGGCAACAGGGATTTCTTCAGGCAAAATGCTCATTGCTAAGGTCAAAGCTTTGAGCAAACTATCCAAAATATTGAGAGATTTAGCGTAATTGATGCCCCAAACAACCAAAAATACGCACCCTCCAATAATTGCCATCTTCTTTACAAAGCTTGCTATTTGTATTTCTAGTGGAGTTTTCTCTTCTTTGATGCGTTCAAGGCTTTTTCCTATCTTTCCAAGCTTAGTTTCATTTCCTATTTTAATAATTTCTGCTATTGCAAGCCCACTTGCAACGGTTGTTCCGAGATAAACTTCTTTATTTTCCGTTGTTTTATCTTTAAAAACGGCAAAAGATTCTCCTGTGAGGATAGATTCATTCACAGAAAAATCATTTGAATGTATAATAACGGCATCTGCACTAATAGAAGTGCCTTCTTCTACCATAATATTGTCCCCAATAACCAAATCTTCACTCTTTATAGCTATAATTTTGCTATCACGAATGACTTTTGCAGAAGGTTTGGCGTAATCTTTGAGTTTTTCTAAGGCATTTTTGCTTCTTGAGTATTGATAAAGAGAAATAGAAGTCTGAAAAATGATTGCACAAGACAAAAATATGCCATCTCCAGTCTTTCCGCTAATAAAATAAATAGAAGAAGCGACCAAAAGAAGTACCATCATAGGGTCAGTAATTAAACGTATGAGTGTTGCTAAGAACTCACTTTGTTTTTTGTAGGATAATTCATTCTTTCCGTGCTTACGTTGTGATGCAATAACTTGAGAATGGGTTAAACCTTGTATGTTAAAAGTATTTTCAGTCATTATGAGAGATTATTTTATGATGTTTTTGAGTTAATAGTGAGGAATTTTGAGTTAATAGTGGGAAATTTTGAGTTAATAGTGCAAAATTTTGAGTTAATAGTGAGGAATTTTGAGTTAATAGTGGAAAATTTTGAGTTAATAGTGGGAAATTTTGAGTTAATAGTGAGAAATTTTGAGTTAATAGTGAGAAATCATGTATTTATTTATCTCCTAATAACAAACTCCACGTTTTCATAGAACTACTATGGTCAGCAATTAGCTTTATTATGCTTACAAAAGGGATAAAAAGTATCATTCCTGCCGCTCCCCACAAGATACCACCTATTATTATGCTAACAATTATCACTAAAGTATTAATTTTTAGCCTTCCGCCCACCGCAAACGGGAATATTATGTAAGATTCTAAGACTTGTACTAAGCCAAACATAGCTAAAACACTGATTGGATACCAAATAGAACCAAATTCTGCCCAAGAAACTGCCACAGGAAGCATTGCA
This sequence comes from Raineyaceae bacterium, assembly GCA_043772375.1. Taxonomy (GTDB): domain Bacteria; phylum Bacteroidota; class Bacteroidia; order Cytophagales; family Thermonemataceae; genus JANYGM01. The sequence goes on from JAYVGJ010000457.1 coordinate 7,031, forward strand.
GCAACCATTATTCCTACATAAGGTATAAAAGTGAGGATAGACGCTATAAAACCAAACAAAAAGGGGTGCGGCACACCTATTATTAGCAAACCAACACTATTTAAAATACCCACAATAAGATAAACAAGTGCCATTCCTTTAATAAAATTGTAGTAAGTTTGGATTGTTTGCACCAAAATCTCGTATATTTCTGTCTGTTTTTCTTCTGCAAAGATACCATATAATACTTTTACAAGCATACTACGGTAAAAAAGTATCAATGCAGACAATATTGGTATAAGTGCCATAGAAAAAAGCCCAGCAGAGAGAGAACTAGCAGTATTTTTTAGTATAGATAAGATATGCGTTCCCGAGTTATCAGTAAAATTATCCACTAAATCCTGTTGTTTTTGCGTATTTATACCCAAACTTTCACTAAAAAATACGCTCATTTGAGTAAAAGAACTATCTAATTTGACTTTTAGTGTATCCCACGCACTTGCAAAGCTAATAATTTGCACAAAAAGCAGATAAAAAATACTTAACATCAAGAGAGTTAGCCCTAAAATACAGATTAAGATACTTAAACTTCTATTAAGTCCTTTGTTTTCTAGCCAACGACACACAGGATATAGCATAAAGCTGATAAGTAGGGCAAAACTTAGGGGTATAAATAGCGTTTTCCCAAAATAAAGTATCATTGCACCCAAAAAAACGTAGTTAAGTATGGTAAGTAGAGAAGGTTTTTTACTTTCGTCAAGCAAATTAGGGGTGTAGGGCGTGGGAATCATTATTTTTTTGTTAAAGGTAATAAATAATTATTCCTACAAAAGTGAGTAATGTATTTTGTAGATGTTTTATATAATTTTGAGAAAGGTTTGTATAATTCATATTAGAGTTTTTATATCTTGATAATGAATAAGTTATGTTATAAATACTTGAAAACCACCCTAACCCCTCCTTGAAAAGGAGGGCTGGGGTGGTTTTTGGTGATTATTTATTGCTAAATACTTGATAATCAAATTATAAAAACTCTATTATACATTTGCTTGTCCGTTTCCCCATGTGGAACGTGGGAAACGACAAACAAAAACTATATAATAGTATAATTCCTACCTAAACCAAAAAGCCACACTAAAATAATTAGTATGGCTTTTTATATTTTGGGTTTAATACAAGCTTATTCTGTTCATTTACTGATTAAATTCTTTAACCTACAATTTCTCCAAAATCCTTTTAATAGAAACTGCCTGCGAAATCTTGCCATTTACATCAGAAATATTCACTCGTTCTTGCGCAGTGGTATCCCTGTGGCGGATTGTTACCATTCCGTCTTCTAGCGTTTGGTGGTCAATAGTAACACAAAAAGGCGTTCCTAGCATATCTTGGCGTGTATAATTTTTGCCTATTGCACCACGTTCTTCATAAATAGCATTAAAATCATACCTCAAAAGCTCAAAAACCTCTCTAGCTTTTTCTGGAAGACCATCTTTTTTGACAAGTGGAAAAACTGCCACTTTGATAGGCGCAAGCGCAGGGTGAAGTTTTAAGAAAGGACGGATTTTTTCTTCTCCATTGGCATCTTTTCCAATATCTTCTGTGTAGGCGTTGCACATAGTCGCTAAAAACAGCCTATCAGCTCCAATAGAGGTTTCTACCACAAAAGGAACATAGTTTTCTTTCAATTCTTCATCAAAAAATTGTAGTTTTTTCTTTGAAAAAATTTGATGCTGTTTTAGGTCATAATCTGTACGAGAGTGTATTCCTTCCAATTCTTTAAAACCAAATGGAAACTCAAACTCAATATCAGTTGCGGCATCTGCATAAAAAGCTAGCTTTTCGTGGTCGTGAAAGCGCAATTTTTCAGCAGGAATGCCAATAGCTAACAAAAACTTGTGTCTTTTTGCTTTCCAGTAATCAAAATGTTCTTTTTGGTCATTTGGACGTACAAAATACTGCATTTCCATTTGTTCAAACTCACGCATACGGAAAATAAATTGCCTTGCGACAATCTCATTTCTAAACGCTTTGCCTATTTGCGCAATGCCAAACGGGATTTTCATACTTGTTCCACGTCCTGTTTTTTGCACATTCAAGAAATTAACAAAAATGCCTTGTGCTGTTTCTGGGCGCAAATAAATGGTTTCAGATTCTTCCGCAACTGCGCCCATTTGTGTAGAAAACATCAAATTAAATTGCCTTACGTCAGTCCAATTGCTTGTTTTTGAAACGGGGCAAGTGATTTTTTCTTCTATTAAAAGATTTTTTAAGCCTTCCATATTTTCAGCCGTAAGAAAATCAGCCATTTTCTGGACAAGCGTTTGGGCTATTTCTTGGCTCTCTTTTTGATTGTTTTCTTTGTCTTCTTTCCTAATTTCTTCTGCCCTATTTTCTATCAAAACATCAGCTCTATAACGCTTTTTAGAGTCTTTATTATCCACCATTGGGTCGTTGAAACTATCAATATGTCCTGATGCTTTCCACGTAGTCGGGTGCATAAAAATAGCGGCATCAATGCCTACAATATTCTCGTGCAGCATTGTCATAGCTTTCCACCAAACATTTTTGAGGTTGTTTTTTAGTTCTACACCGTTTTGGGCATAGTCATAAACTGCCTGCAAACCATCATAAATTTCGGAAGAAGGAAACACAAAACCGTATTCTTTTGCGTGTGAGATGATTTTTTGGAGATTTGCCTCTTCTGGCGTGATTTTGCTTTTATTATTTTTATCAGACATCTTTTGAATTAGGAATTAGGAATTGGGAATTAGGAATGATAATGCAAAATTAAGAAAAAAGATAAGAATATTTTTGTTAATTCTAAATATTGTTAGCTTTGTGGTATATTTTAGCATATAAAATCATAAAAAAACCCCCTAAATTAATTCTTTAATGCTCTTTAATACACTTAATTTTGCTATATTTTTGCCTATTGTCTTTGTATTTTATTGGCTTTTTAATAACATTTTCAAGAAAAATGAACAATATAATTTAAAACTTCAAAATATACTTTTATTGCTTGCAAGCTATTTTTTCTATGCTTCTTGGGATTATAGATTTTTATTTTTGCTGATTTTTTCTACTTTTTTAGATTATTTTTCTGGCATAAAAATAAGTGATGCAAAAAATAAAAATACCAAAAAAATATGGTTTTGGGCAAGTATTGGCATCAATTTAGGGTTTTTGGGCATTTTTAAGTATTATAATTTTTTTATTGGTTCTTTTACGGAGATGCTTACACTTGCAGGCATAAAAGTTGATTTGTGGACTTTGAAAATCATTTTGCCTGTTGGCATTTCTTTTTATACTTTTCACGGACTTTCTTACATCATAGATATTTACAAAGATAGGATAAAACCAGAACGTAATTTTATTGATTATGCGGTTTTTGTGAGCTTTTTCCCGCTTTTGGTGGCAGGTCCTATTGAACGTGCAACGCATCTTTTGCCTCAAATCAAGCAAAAAAGAGTATTTACTTATGATAATGCGGTTGATGGTTTGCGACAAATTTTGTGGGGACTTTTCAAAAAAGTAGTGATTGCGGATACCTGCGCTACTTTTGTGAATGTTATGTTTGCTCAAAATACGCAGTATCAAGGAATTTTGCTTGTTTTTGGTGTGGTAGCATTTGCCGTTCAGATTTATTGTGATTTTTCTGGCTATTCTGACATAGCTTTGGGCGTTGCACGTCTTTTTGGCATTACTTTATTACGAAATTTTAATTTTCCTTACTTTTCAAGAGATATTGCAGAATTTTGGCGCAAATGGCATATTTCTTTGTCTTCTTGGTTTAGAGATTATTTGTATATACCACTAGGAGGGAATAGAGGCACTATTTCAATGAAAATCCGTAATGTTTTGATTGTATTTTTGGTAAGTGGTTTTTGGCACGGTGCAAATTGGACATTTATTGCGTGGGGAATGCTGCACGCTATTTATATTTTGCCTTCTATTTGGCTCAATACCAATAGAAATAATTTGGACAATCATTTTGATATTGTAGCGCAGGGCAAGTATTTTCCTACAATAAAAGAGCTTTTCAGTATGATTTTTACGTTTGCGTTGGTTTGTTTTGCGTGGATATTTTTCAGAGCGGAAAGCCTCACACACGCAGGAAACTACATCAGTCATATTTTTGTAGCTGATTTTTTCAAAATGCCGTTTGTTGCTACTATACCAAATAAAAAAATATTTTCACTCATTATTTTATTGTTTTTTATGATAGAATGGTTGGGTAGAGAAAAGCAACATCCGCTAGAAAACCTTAACTTAAAAATAGCTTTTCTGCCTGTTAGGTGGGTGAGTTATATGGTTTTGGTGGCACTCGTTTTTTATTTTACGGGTGAAAAACAACAATTTATTTACTTTCAATTTTAATTTATTTATTAGAGTTTATGAATAACTCAAAAATGTCTTTGAAAAGTCCCCCTACTTCCTAAGGAGGGGTTAGGGGTGGTTTAAAATGGAATTATTCATAAACTCTATTGGAAAAAAATGAGAAACCATTTGACTGCTATTACGCAAAATAAATATTTTTTATTTTGCCTAATAACAACTACATCAATTTACAATATCAAAAATTCTACACGTCTGTTGCTTTGTCTTCCTTCTTCTGTGGTATTTTTTTCAATAGGTTTTATAGCTCCAAAACCTTTAAAAGAAAGCCTGGTGGCTTCAATTCCATTGTTTGAAAGGTATTCTAACACAGATTTTGCTCTGTTGGTAGATAAATTTTGGTTATCCTCAGGCAAACCCACATTATCCGTATGACCCAAAATCTGTATTTTGAGCGTGTTTTTATCTTTTAAGAGCGTGATAAGTCTGTCTAACTCTGCTTTTGACTCATCTCGCAGATGAAACTTACCAAAATCAAAAAACAAATTATTGAGCCTGATTGTCTGCCCAACTTCAATAGGCGACAAATACAAATCTCTTCTAATCTCTTTATATTCAATTAGTTTACTCAAATCAATATTCTGACTGACTGGATAATACTCGTCTTTTTTACCCAAAAAACCATACAAAATACCTGCTGGCAAAACTATTTTGTAGCTTCCATCTGTGGCATTGGAGCTTGCCGTACCCAAATTTTTCCCTGAATTGGTAGTTGCTTTTAGGTTGCTGTAGGCAATATTTACGCCCAAAGGCTTTTTCGTTTTGCTATCATATACATTCCCATACACCAAAACAACAGGTTTTGGACGTGCAGACTTAGGCAAAGCAATCCTAATAATATCTGAAGAATTATTTATGCCATCTTTTGAAGAACTCATATAGGCATACTCACCTGACGCAGGAATGGTGTAATAAGCGTCCCAAGCATCTGTATTGATAGCATTTCCAAGATTTTCTGGCTCGCTCCAATTTGCCCAAGTGTCATCTAAACGCTTAGTAACGAAAACATCGTGGCTACCAAAACCAGGCAAACCATCAGTAGAAAAATAAAGAGTTACACCGTCAGCCGCCAAAAACGGTGAAACTTCTTTGCCATACGTGGAAACAGTTGTACCAAGATTTTTGGGTTCAGACCATTTATTAGTGTTTTCATTAAGAAAACTCACATACAAATCCTTAGAACCGTGTGTTTCATCACGTTCTACAGACATTATCAGCACCTTTTTATCAGAAGACAAACAAAATTCGTTGTAGGCATTTCTATTATAAAAATTTTCAATATTTACTTTTGTAGGCATTTCCCACTCACCTGCATTGTTTTTGTTGCTGATAGAAATTCCACCACCAGAAAGCGTACCATCAGAATTATAAACATTGCCCAAAAGTGCTGTATTGTTGTCGGGCGTGATAGAAATCATAAAATTGTGTCCATCTGTGTTGAGTGGTTTCCCAATTTTAGTGGCTTTCCCCCAAGTATTATCTTTCTGACGTTCTGAAAACCAAATATCATCTTGCTCTTCTTGTGCATTATCATCTGTTTTATAAGAGTCATACGTAAAATAAATAGTTTTTCCATCAGGAGAAATCAGCGGGCATTTTTCGTCAAATTTGTTATTTACATTTGCGCCCATTTTTTCTTTTTTGAGGGTTGCAGGCATTCCTGCAAGCAATTTCATAGGAGATTTTTCTTGTTTGAACACCATATTATCCACAAGCGCAGTCATTTTGTCGTGAATAGTAAAGCCAAAATCAGTAACATTTTTGACTTCATTAGCAGCACATTTATAAACGCTTTTATTGTTGATAAAGAATTCCAAATCATCTTCTTCCTTAGTAATTTTTAGTGTGTTGTATTCTAAGGCACTTTTTTTGATAATTTCGTCTGGTGTCCACTCTTTTAGATACGTCCATTTGCCCGCAGAAAGGTGCAAAATTTCGTATTTCCCTTCCGTAGAAATAATGAAGAATAGCCTTCTTGTTGCGCCTGCAAGTTCTATACCATAGCCGCCTTTTCCTTCTCCACTAGCAAAAGCAGCCGTAAGTTCAAATATAAAATCTTTTTCAGGGTGAATATATTGCTTTTTTGTGCTAGAAAACACCTTGCTCGTAAGCAAACCGCTAAGCACTAATTTGCCGTCTTTTACATTTCTTTCTGTGTCTTTGGTTGTTGAAATTGTCCATTTATTTTTGTTATCTGAAAAGTCATCAGAAAATAAAATATCTTTTTGGGCATTTGCGCTAAAATGAGCAAGGAAAAAGGTGAATAATAGTAGTTTTTTCATTGATGTAATTGTTTTCATTGATTTATTGTGAAAATTAGCTTTATTTTGAATGGTTTAGCAATATATGTGCCGTTTTTGCTTATATTCTTTTGAACATTGCAAAGGAACTAAAAAATTTGGACAAAAAAATACGGCATTTGCCGTATTTTTTAACTCGTAATTGGTAATTGAATTTGAATGATTGTACCTTCATTTAACTTGCTTTCAACCGAGATTTGCCAGTGATGCAAGCGTACAATAGTTTTCACGTAGCTAAGTCCCAAACCAAAACCTTTGACATTGTGCAAATTACCTGTCGGAACTCTATAAAAAGTATCAAAAATATGTTTTTGATGCTCCTGTGCAATGCCAATGCCATTATCTTCAATAGAAAAAATGATAAGTTTACCTTTTTTTTCCGTTTTAACAATTGTTTTAATGATAATTTTGGGCGTTTTATTGATGTATTTTGTGGCGTTATCAAGCGTTGTATTGATGATATTTCCTAAATGTACCTTATCTGCAAAAACTGCTATATTTTGTGCATTTAACTCTAAAATAATTTCAAATTGTTCTTGCCAATTTTTTAGAAAATCAACTAAAAAGTCATCTAAAATGATATTTTCTTTTTGCAGTTGTATTTCTTCTTTTTCTATTCTCGCTAATTGCAAAACACGTTCTACTTGGTTTTTAAGGCGGTTATTTTCTTCTGCAATGATTGTAACGTATTTTAGATGGCGTTCTGGCTGGCTAAGAATTTCAGGTTTTGAAAGCGTTTGCGTGGCAAGTGAAATAGTAGAAATAGGCGTTTTAAACTCGTGTGTGAGGGTATTTATAAAATCTTTTTGCAGAGAAGAAAGGCGTTTTTGCTTCAAAATAACAAACATTGCATAACCAAAAAACACTACCACAACGCCCAAAATAGCCGACATTCCTAGCCAAATATTAAGTTCTTGCAACAAAAAGCCCGTTTTTTGAGGAAAACGAATGCCAAAATAATAGTTAAATTTGTCCCATTTTGGGAGATGCTTGTCTTGTGTAATATTATTGTCGTTTTGGTTCATTTTCACAAATTTCCCATACACAACCTTATCCGTAGAACAATCATAAATACCGTATTCAAAGTTTGTGATAAGGTTTTTTTTCTGAAATTCTGTTTTGAGATAGTATTCTAGGACGTTTGCATCTATTTCGGTATTGACATTCACGACAAAATATTGCGGACTAAGCTCTTCCACAGAGTTGATATTAGGGCTAGTTTCGTGTAAAATGGCTATTTTGCGTGCCACTTCCGACAAAGAAATAAAAACTTCCTGTCTAAATTGTTTTTCTCTTACGTCCCACGCCTTGCTCAACCAGTAAACCTGCATTCCAACAATGCCAAGCACGCACAAAACTCCCAGCAAAATAACAAAACGAATATTTACCATAAAATAGTTGTGTTTTTTAATGCAAATAACAATAATTACAGCAAAAAGCCACAATAAAAAAATTTTATTGTGGCTTTTATATTTGGTGCTAATCCTTATTATCTTGGGTCTACAAAAAGATTACCTTTAGGAAAACTAAACTTACCTTCAACCGTAATGGTATCAATAGTATTTTTGCCAACTGCTCTTAATCTTACCCTAAAATTACCCTCCAAGCTATTTGCATCATCTTTAGTGAATGTTAGGTTTTCACTACTATTGGCTGCGTTTAAGGAGGTAGCACGAGATTCTATACCAAAACCTAAGGCATCAAAAAACTCAGTTGTTTGATATCCCGTTTTGTATTCATCAACAGAGGCTTTATAACAAGATGCAGGTACACGCATATCTCTGACAAAATTAAGATGGAAACCACGACTAATGAGGTTTAAAGTAGGAATATCAAAACCACCTGTTGAGATATTCACCATTTGCCTATCTGGACTGCTTATCCAATAAATATTGGAATAAGCAATTTGATAGGGAGAGTAAGGTACATTGCCGTCATCATTTTTATTGATGACACGAATAGACATTTTTCCTTGTACTTCTGTGAGTCTTGGCTTTACTGTTGGACCGCCTTCACAAGAAAACAACGCAGTAGAAAGTGCTAGAATTAAGCACGAAAGCAATATATTTTTCATAGAATTTAGTTTTTTGGGTGGAGGATAAAACAACAAAAAAGTTACTAGAATCTTTGCCAAGAAACATTGGAAAGATTCATAGCTTGATTATGGGACGGAACGTACATATACATTTGGTCTGCGGTGATGTTAAATTTCCAATATTCAGCTTCCTGACGAGCATCAGGGGTTGTATAGGAATGTAAAGGAATTTCCCTTTGATAATTAATCCCATTAAGATAACTGTTGATGTTACTAAAATAGTTTATTGTGCCTGGAGATGTTACAGGCGACAAAGGGTCAACAGGGTGTTGCACGTAGCCTTGTAAGTTGGTAACGCCTACATTTCTATAATCACCTGCGTCTTCCCACCAACCATTATTCCACCATCTTTTGTACCAATATTCTAGTTTTTGTTTTACATAAATAAAAGCAGTTTTATCACCATTTGCTATAAAACGGTTTACGGCATTTATTTCAAATGTTTGTTTGAAACTGTGTCCAATGCTATTATATTGATATTGGTATTTTGCATCTACCCAATAGTCACTTCTTTGTGTACCATTACCTTCATTGAAAGCAACCACTTGCAGTCCACCTTTTTTCATTTCACCCAATGAGTTAGCATTAAACCAGCCTTCTACTTTTAGGCTTGCTTCTTTCTCTTGTGGGATAAAATACACCTTTCCCTCTTCCAAATAAACAATTGTGTTGCCTATCTGATATTCACGTTTGTCGTTGATGAGTGTGGTAAGAAAAGTCGGAAGACTAGGTTGGTTGGTGTCGTAATACAAAGCTCTAGGCTCTTGCTGATTAGACTCTTCTTTGTTCTTGCTTACGTCTTTGCCTTCAATAGGCGCAAGCAGTATGTTGTGTTTTCTCCAAGAAGTGTAGCCACTAAATTGGTTTTCAAAAGTTTCCGCTTGAACATTAAAAAGGCTTTTCATAGCCTCATCAAATGTTGCTTCATCTTTAAAAACCAGACGACCATTACGAAAAGTGATATTTTCGTTGCTGTTGTTTGGTGCGGTAATAGACGTTGTTTGTTTCTTTACTTCCGTTTCTTTGGGAAGAAGTTCGTTGTTGGGTTTCTTACAAGCTGCGACCATTACCATAACACACAATATTAGATAGTTAAGGATTGGATTGGATTGGATTGGATTGGATTGGATTGGATTGGATTGGATTGGATTGGACATAAATTTTTTTGGTTTAAGATTGGAAAATATTACAATGCAAAGATAACTTATTTTTGTGTAATAACAAATTTTTTGGATTTTTTTTAATGTTTAAAGTGCCTAAAACCAGTAAAAACCATAGCTATTTCGTTATTATCACAAAAAGCAATAGAATCTTTGTCTTTAATAGAGCCACCAGGCTGAATAACTGCCACAATTCCCGCATTATGCGCAATTTCTACACAATCAGGGAAAGGAAAAAACGCATCAGAAGCCATTACAGCTCCTTTCAAATCCATTTCAAAAGCCAAAGCCTTTTCTATTGCGTGTTTGAGCGCATCTATACGTGAGGTTTGCCCTACACCACTAGCAAGCATTTGAGAACTATTTGCCAAAATAATAGCATTTGATTTGCTATGTTTTACGAGCTTATTAGCCAATAAAAGTGCCTTTATTTCGTCTGGTGAAGGTTTTTTGTTGGTTACAAAAGTTAAATCTTTTTCAGTTTCATTTTTAATATCTTTTTCTTGCGAAATAACACCATTTAAAAGCGTTCTAAAAGTTGTTTTTGGTTGATTTGCTTGTTGATTTTCTTGCTGATTATTTGCTTTTTCTTTTTGATGTAAGATAATTCTATTTTTCTTATTTTGGAGAAGAATTAAGGCATTTTCGTCAAAATTTGGGGCTATCAAAATCTCAAAAAACAGGCTATCCATAGCTTGTGCGGTTTTTAAATCAATTTTTTGGTTAGCTATCAAAACTCCCCCAAATGCAGAAATAGTATCAGTCGCAAAAGCAAGTTTATACGCCTCGTGCAGGCTCGTGGCGGTGGCACAGCCACAAGCATTATTGTGCTTCAAAATGGCAACAGTAGGTATTTTTGCATCAAAATCAGCCATTAAATCAATGGCGGCATCAACGTCTAACAAATTATTATAGCTTAATTCTTTGCCCGAAAGTTGCGTAAAAATCTCCTCCAAATTTCCAGAAAAACTAGCTTTTTGGTGCGGATTTTCTCCATAACGTAACGGATAATTTAAAGACTTTTCACTAATTTCTGTGGAAGTTCCTGCAAAATATTCAAAGATTTTTTTGTCATAATTTGCCGTTAGCTCAAAAGTTGCTAAGGCTAAATTTCTACGTTGTGAAAGTGTAGAAGTGTTTTTTTGCAAAATTTCTTCTAAAATTTTATATTGATTTTTGGAAGAAATCACCACTACATCATTGAAATTTTTGGCAGCAGCACGCAGCATAGCCACGCCTCCAATATCAATTTTCTCAATAATTTCCTCTTCTGAAATCCCTAAAATATTTATAGTGTCAGCAAAAGGATACAAATCAATCATCACCAAATCAAAAGTAGGTATTTGATAATGAGTGAGTTCTGTTGTATCTTGCTCACTTTCTGAACGTGCCAAAATGCCTCCCAAAACTTTTGGATGCAGGGTTTTGACACGCCCAGAAAGGATTTCAGGAAACCCTGTCAAATCTTCTATTTTGGTACATTTTATGCCCAAATTGATGATGTATTGATACGTGCCACCAGTTGAATAAATTTCTACTTTATTTTTATCTAAAAGTCTGATTATTTCTTGAGTACCATTTTTATTAAAAACAGAAATAATTGCTTTTTTTATTGTCTTTTCGTTCATTGTTATTTAATTGTGTTATTGTTTGTCGTTAGATAAGGCAGTGCCTTATCTCTACATTTGTCAAAAAAATGTCATTGAATTTCTCGTAATTCATAATTTCTAATTCGTAATTGAAAAGATGTGTTCTAAAATATTTTTTTCAGCTTCAGAGAGTTGTATATTTCGTCTTTGCATTACTTTTTGCGCTACATCTAAGGCTTTTTGAAAGTCAAAAGTAACAAAATTTGTGCCTTCACTCCACGCAAAAGAAGGAACAAATTTGCTAGGAAAACCGCCCCCAAACACATTAGCACTCACACCAACGACAGTTCCAGTATTAAACATTGTATTGATACCTGCTTTTGAGTGGTCGCCCATTGTCAGACCGCAAAAAGTTTTATTAGTATCAATGTAAGTTTTTTGCTCATAGTTCCATATTTTGACCGTAGAATAGTTGTTTTTGAGGTTAGAAGTATTGGTATCTGCGCCCAGATTGCACCATTGCCCCACAACAGAATTACCCAAAAATCCCTCGTGTCCTTTGTTAGAATGCCCCCAAATCACGGAATTAGAAATTTCGCCACCCACTTTGCAGTAAGGTCCAATGGTGGTATCACCTTTCATTTTGCTTCCCATATTCACGACTGCACCCTCACAAAGCGCAAAATTCCCTTGAATAACACTCATTTCCTGTACTTGTGCGTTTTTGCCAATATAAATAAAGCCTTTTTCAGCGTTCAAAACGCAGGCTTTTAGGTCTGCACCTTCTTCTATAAAAACATTTTCAGGATTGTAAATAATGGTATGTGGGTCTAAAATAGGCTGACTTTTTTTATATTTGATGATAGCGGCAAAATCTAGGGCTATTTCCGCACCATTATTACCAAAAATATCGTGAGAATAGCGTATATGCGTGGGCGTACTGTCTGTATTTTGGGTGATTTTAGTTGAATTTTCAGATGTAATATTTTCAAATAAAATACTATTTTCCGTAATATCCCCAAAATTTAGGTTTTGACGTGTACGAAAGGCAATAACAGTATCTTTATTTTTGAGATAAGATTCTTTTTCCAAGAAAAAAATCTCTTCTAAAAGTGCTTTATTTGGGCAAATAGCCCCATTTATATAAATTTTCTCTTCTGTTGTGGCGGGCAAACAAGGATATTTTTTTTGCAAATAATCATCAGTCAAATAGTGAAAACGCACTCCATACGGAATATCCCATTCTTCTTCTATGTGTTCGCTCCATTTTTCTGCAATAGTCCAAATTCCTACACGCAAGTCCGCCACAGGGCGTGTGAGCGTGAGTGGAAACAAATTTATACGGCTTTTGGGCGTGTCAAATAATATTAAGTGCATTGAAAAAGTAGCGTTTTTGTGTGATTTATGTTTATTTTTGGCGTTTTATTCTCCTTTGTCATCTGTTTTGTACCAGTTTTTGTCGTCTTGCTTTTGATATTTGTCAGACAATAATTTCAAATCTCCAGTTTTAGAAATTTGATAAATTTCTCGCCTTGCTGCAGGAATTGGGTCGTGTCTTTTTTGCAAATGATGCGTCAAAAAGATCAGTTTATGATTTTTTATGGTTATTTTTCCTATATTCCAAAATAAATTATTGCAATCTCCGCCCTCGTCTTTGTAGAGATAAAACTTTTGAACTAGCGTTTTGTGTTCATTATCAAGCCTATACAAATTTAAAATAGTGTCTTTTGTTCTATTTTCATTTTCTAATGTTTCTTTTACTGAAATAAAGGTTATTTTGGAAATTTTGATAGTGTCAATTTGTCCAATTACGGGTTTTTCAAGCATAAAAAGAAAGAAAAAAAGCAAATACTTTTTCATAAGATTGATTATTTTAATTAGTTTAGATTTTCCAAACCTTTAAAATTTGGAAAATCTGTATTTTAAAATTACTTCAAAAACTCACTCACACGCACCAACACACGCTCTATACCGCTTGTGTCTGTGCCGCCTGCGGTTGCATAAAACGGTTGTCCACCACCACCGCCTTTGATTTCTTTGGCAAGTTCTTTGACAATATTTCCTGCGTGAAGACTGTTTGCCTTTGCAAATTCTTCTGAAATCATCAACGAAATAAGTGGTTTTCCTGCTATTATAGCCACATTTAGCAAGAAAAGAGAACGCTTTTCATTTTCTATTTGATGCTTCATTTCAAAAGCAATTTGTTTCATTTGGTCTGCTGTTTCCACTTCAACCACAGCCGACACAAAACTCACCTCAAAACTATTGACATTCATTTGTTGTACTTTGGAAAACAAAGTTTGTTTTTCTGCTTGTGTTTGAATGATTTGATATTTTTCTATTTGCTTTTGTAGTTGGTGTTTCTCTTCCAAAAGGCTTTCTAGTGCTTTTTTGACATCTTTTGGGTTTTTGAGAAGGTCTTTAACTTGCTCATTTTGAAAGATTTGTGTACTTACAAAATTTTCAGCCGTTTGTGCCGTAATAGCCTCAATACGTCTCACGCCAGAGGAAACAGAGCCTTCAGAAATAATCTTAAAAAAACCAATATTCCCTGTACTTTTTACGTGAGTTCCGCCACAGAGTTCACGAGAAAAATCAGCATCAAAAGTGATTACACGCACAAAATCACCATATTTTTCTCCAAAAAGTGCCGTAGCTTTTAGTTCTTCCACCGCTTTTTGAATAGGCACTTTACGGCGTTCGTCTAGCAAAATATTTTCTCTAATCTTCTGATTTACAATGTTTTCTACTTTTGTTATTTCCTCATCAGAAACTTTAGAAAAATGCGTAAAATCAAATCTAAGCACATCATCATTCACCAAAGAGCCTTTTTGCGCAACGTGATTGCCCAAAACCTGCTTTAAAGCCGCCTGCAAAAGATGTGTAGCAGAGTGGTTGTTTTGAGAAGACTGACGTTTTTCAGCATTTACATTCGCCACAACGCTAAAATCATTGTCAGGATTCTCCAAACACGCTTTTTTATAATTTTCAATGAAATCCATAAATTGTTTATCTTCAGAGAAATGCACAATTAAATCATTTTCTTTTTTCGTATCAGAAAAATAAAGTTGATGATTTTTGTCTTGATATTGAAAGCTAATTGTCCCAGTATCACCGACTTGCCCGCCACTTTCTGCATAAAAAGGCGTTTTATCTAACACAATTTGATAGAAAGTTTTATTTTTTTCTTTTACGGTACGATAACGCAAGATTTTGGCATCACACGTAAGTACATCATAACCAACAAATTCTACACTTTCTGAACTCTCTTCAATGATTTGCCAATCATCTTTTTCTTGCGTTTGTTGGTTGCGTGAGCGGTCTTTTTGGATTTTCATTTCTGCATCAAAACCCACTTTATCAAAAGAAAAACCATTCTCACGACCAATAAGACCCGTTAAATCCTCTGGAAAACCAAAAGTGTCATACAACTCAAAAGCAATTTTGCCATCAATGATTTTACTAGCGTTTCCGCTGGTATTCTCGTGAGAAAGATAGTTATCTAAGCGTTTTAAGCCGTTTTCAAGCGTTTTCAAAAAAGATTTTTCTTCCTCGTGAATAACATTTGTAATAAATTCTTGTTGGTTGATGATTTCAGGGAAAACGTCCTTAAACTGGTTTGCCAAAAGTGCTACAATCTGGCACAAAAACGGCTCTGTAAAGCCCAGATACGTATATCCGTAACGGACAGCTCTGCGCAAAATGCGCCTAATCACGTAACCTGCGCCATTGCTTGCGGGAAGTTGTCCGTCTGCAATGGTGAACGTAATAGCCCTAATATGGTCAGCAACCACACGCAGGGCAATATCTGTTTTTTCATTTTCAGCATATTTTACGCCTGCTTTGGTGGCTACAAACTGAATAATAGGCTGAAAAACATCAGAATCATAATTAGAATTTTTGCTCTCAATAGCCCTGCAAAGGCGTTCAAAGCCCATTCCTGTATCAATATGCTTATTTGGAAGGGCAATGAGTGAGCCGTTTGCCCTGCGCTCAAATTGCATAAAAACCAAATTCCAAATTTCAATGACTTGGGCATCATCATTATTAACTAAATCTCTACCGCCTTTTTTAGCTATTTCTTCATCAGAACGTAAATCAATGTGGATTTCTGAACAAGGACCACAAGGACCAGTTGCGCCCATTTCCCAAAAATTATCCTTTTTTGAGCCATAAATAATCTTATCTTTCGTTACAAATTCTAACCAAATACTTTCTGCTTCTGTATCTAAGGGCATATTATCTTTTTCATCTCCACCAAAAACAGACACATAAAGCCTATCTTTTGGCAATTTATAGACTTCTGTAAGTAATTCCCACGCCCACGAGATAGCCTCACGCTTAAAATAATCTCCAAAAGACCAATTTCCTAGCATTTCAAAAAGCGTATGGTGATAAGTGTCGTGTCCGACATCTTCCAAATCATTGTGCTTTCCCGTAACTCTAAGGCACTTTTGCGTGTCTGCAATGCGCACAGAAGCAGGCGTGCCATTTCCTAAGAAGTAATCTTTAAACGGTGCCATTCCAGAGTTTACAAACATTAAAGTTGGGTCGTTTTTGAGTACAAGGGGCGCAGAAGGCACAATAAGATGCTGTTTGCTTTTGAAAAAATCTAAAAATTTCTGTCTTACTTCGTTGGAGGTCATTATTGAGTTGTGAGTTTTGAGTTGTGAGTTTACAAGGTGCAAATTTAAGGAAAAAAATGAAAATAATGAGTTTTTGGGAAAGGAAATAGAAGGAAAAATAATTTGGTAGTGTTATACTTGTAATGTTTTCAAATAGTGGCAGAAACCGCTGTTGTTTGTGAAGACACGAACAACGCCACTTTTATATAAATATTTATAAATATCAAATCATTACAAGTATAGCACTACCAATAATTTTAAGCATAACTTGAAAAAAATAAAAATAAATTTGGAGGATAAAATTTATTTTGTATATTTGCGCAATATGTATGCAGTTGCATATATCAGTAACACAATCTAAAAAATAAAAAGATGTCAACACAATCAATTAGTACAATCTTTAATCAAAAGCTATTTAGAATACCAGATTATCAGCGTGGTTACTCTTGGGGAGTAGAACAACTTGAAGATTTTTGGATTGACTTGGATAATTTATCAGGCACAAGAAATCATTATACAGGAGTATTAACCCTACAAAAGGCTAATACTGCAACTTTGCCACAACAGTGGAATCAATATCAGTTCCTAATACAGTATAATAATTTTATCCCTTGCTATGTTGTTGATGGACAACAAAGATTAACTACTATAATCATATTACTACAACAAATTATAAATGCAATACCAAATGGAGGTGGTATTTTAGGTAATACTAAGACTGAATTGACAACTAAATATATTAAACGTGAATATGCAAATATTGATAACGTCAATCAAGAATCTTATATTTTTGGTTATGAAGTTGACGACCCAAGTGATAAATACCTAAAAGCAGAGCTATTTGGAGATACTAAGATTTCATTTTCTGATGATGAAATGAGCGTATATACTAGAAATTTAGAATTTGCTATTAAGTTCTTTAATAAAAAACTTAAAGGAATAACTATGGAAAAATTGGGAGAATTATTCCATAAACTAACAAGTCGTTTGCAATTCACTGTATATGAAATGGAAAATGGGTTGGATACACATATGATATTTGAAACTACCAATAATAGAGGTAAATCATTATCCAAATTCAATACTATGGACAGTTTTAGGCAGCTATTTTGCCTTTTTTGATAATTTTGTCATAGTTTGGGTGTAATTTAATAGCATTTAAGTCCAAATCTAA
>JAYVGJ010000458.1:0-4128 GCA_043772375.1 Raineyaceae bacterium
AAATTATTTGTTTTATTGATATATAAATACGGAAAAACAGAATAAAATTCTGTGTTAAAATTGATATTTTCAATAAAGTGAAAATGTCACCCATATTGATTTTTAGTTACTTTATATTTTTTGGTGATGTCTTACAAAAGACTATCAAAGTCACAAATATACAATATTTTTAATACCAAACTAAACTTCTCTAAATTTAATAA
This sequence comes from Raineyaceae bacterium, assembly GCA_043772375.1. GTDB lineage: Bacteria > Bacteroidota > Bacteroidia > Cytophagales > Thermonemataceae > JANYGM01. Next base: position 204 of record JAYVGJ010000458.1, read on the forward strand.
AAAATATTTTTTTATTAAATTGCAAACACAAATTTAAAAATAATTGTCTAACCCAAAAAAATTGAGTTAGACAATTTACTACACAATAGTTTTTATTAGATTTTGTATGGATTTATGATTATTAGACTATCAACATCTATTAAATATTGTTCCATTCGTTGCGCATTTGTTTGATATGTTCATTAAGATTTTGCCCCTGTTCTTTGCTAATAATTCCTCTGTATTTATCAGAAAGTTTTGTTTTGTCGGGTAAAGCATTTTTTTTCAACACTTTAATTATTTTTAATTCTTCTAATTCGTGCAAAAGTCCTAATGCTTTTTCGTTGGTTAGTTCTATGAGAATTGTATTTTCCATATTTTTTATTTTTAAATTATTGATAATCAAATAATTAAGACCTTCAAGGTTTTCAAAACCTTGGAGGTCTTAAACGAATGATTTTTTTAATTCCTGCCCACCCAAATAGCCGCAGCCATAATATGCTGACAAGGTCCTTGACGCAATTTATTGCGTTTGTGAAACCCACAAGTACATTCTGCAAATTTTATTCTGCCATCTAAATCAATTTTCACTTCAACTTTGTAGGTGGACTTTGTGCCTTGTACCTCAAAATTATAAGCAATAGCCTCATCTTCTAAAACGCCTTTCTGAAGCATTTTGGCTTTGTTTTCTTTCACAATAGTAACGGCTTGCGTAAGTCTAATGTCTTCTTCAGAGCTAGAAGCCACTATTTCTTGATCCAACATCTTGCGGTAACGGTACGTTCCAAGCAAATGGTCGTACATTGCTTGTCCACTTTTGCACATATTCTGCAAAGCAACAGTTGCCTCTTCTTGCTTGATATTGAGCTTTTCAGCAAGTTGTTTTGGAGAAAGCGTAAGGTACTGAATAAGCGTTTTTTCCACTTCTTTGAGCATTGTAGCAGAAACGCTTACCTGTGAGGACGCTAAAAGGTCAAAATTGCCTTTTTTGCTCCAATCATTGGCAGTCCAGCCAGAAAGTCCCAAATCAAAACGGTGTCCGTCCACCTCCACGCTCCAATACGAGGGCATACCCGTACCCAAAAGTTTCACCTGCACGCTATCCGTAAAAGGTAGCAAATCTTTCAAAACAAACAATCTCCTACGTCCCCACAAACGTATTTCTCCCTCAAAATCACCATTATAGACATTCGTATCTTTGATTTGGACGTTCCAAGGGTCAATAACCAGAATAGGACATTCTCCTTTTTTGAGGATAAACCGCACAGAACGTGGGCTTTCTTTCTCTTTTCTTTGTTCTAATTTCTCCAAAAACTGCGCCACCGTACTAGAATGAAGGGTTAGCATTATGCCATCAATAGTGGAGGCGGATTGTACTTGCAAAAAGCCACGCACCCAACTATCAGGCAAATCAATTTTCTTTTCTACGTTGCTGGCAAGTTCTGTAGATAGCTCCACTTTGTCAAAAGCCACATTTAGCCACGCAGGGCGGTAGCTACGCACTCTATAAAGTTCGTTGGCAAGCCCTAGACTAAAATCTATGTTGGTTGTGCCGTAATCCACTTGTCCGAAAGTTTCCAAATTTTTGTTAGGCACACTCACACGCCCATAAGCAGACTCATCAATGGAAAATCCCTCAAAAATCACACTATCAGGGTGAACGCTGATGACAGGGTCAAGCATCATCCATTGGTCTCTGTTGTGCGTATAAAGCCATTGAAAGTATTTGTAACGGTCTTCCCAAAGTTTTTTATTGAGTGGGGCGTATTCTTTTTCAATGAGTTTTTTCTTAGCTTTTAGGGTTTCTCGTTGTTGTAGCAGCCTTATTTGGTCAATTTGTATGCCTTGCAAATGTTGTGGTAATTCTTCAATATAACGCTCATTTACCCACTCTTGGTAGGCAGAATTGTCTTTTGGTTTTAGTCGCCAGTCGCCCGCCACCACTTTACGGAGCGCAAGCATAATGCGTGCATACGCAAGGCTATTTTTGATAAGTGCGTTTAGGCGTACTGGAGGGCGTGAAAGTTCTGCGGAAAGATTAAATTTCATTCCTGTTGCATCTATGGCGGTGCTACTTGGCGTGGCATAAGACTGTGATACTTGCATAAAATATAAGTAGTTATGAATTTTCAGTTTTGAATGAATACAGTTGTAAATATACGTTTTTTTGATAAAAAATACATAAAAAATGCAATTATATTTTGGGTTATTCCGCAAAAATTAAGGCTTTTAGTGCTAAGTTTTGTATCTTTGTGGATAAAATTCAGAAATTATAAAATAAAACAGTATTATGGGTTATAGCGTCTATAAAAAAATCAAAACGGTCATCAAAAAGTTTAATCTTGAATTAGAGGTGATAAGACTTTTTGGTGAGATTACGCCTGTTTTGCCAAGTGAATGGCTGTTAGAAAGCCTTTCAACGGCTGATTATTTGCCACTTACCAACGAAAAAGCTAAGTCGGAACGCATTATTTCGCCTATTTTGATAGAAGTTGTTAAACATTATAAACAAAAAATCTCTCTTTTTTCTGGTGAAAATATAGATGTAGATAGCGCACAAGATTTGTCTGGTCCTTGCGACTTTTTTTTCTCTATGCAACCGCTCAAACTTTATATAGAATCTCCTATTATCTCGCTCGTAGAGGCAAAGGACGAAGATATGGAGTATGGAATAGCGCAATGTGCTGCCCAAATATATGGCGCAAAATTGTTTAATGAAATGGAAGGAAAAAATATTCCTATTTTGTATGGTTGTGCCACAGATGGTATTGAATGGCGTTTTATGCGTTTTGAGAATAATATTTTTTACGTTGATACCAAAGTTTACACAGATTTGAAAGAAATTTTGGGTGTGTGGCATCATATAATTAAATCTTATCTCTAAAATAAAAAAAAAATAGACAAAAATATTTCCAGAATTTAAAAACAAATCCTACTGCTTAGTAGTTTATGCAATTATACAACCAAAAATAGAAAAACAACAAAATGGATATACATACAAACACAACCAACGAGCTGATTTTATATAAGGCACTCAAACACGCCAGGATAATGCTTGTTGAAAATCACCCAGAAATAATAGTGTTAGAAGCAACTTCAACCTACATTCCTATTGGGCAATTCAAAGAAATTTTTGCCGTCATAACAGATGTTGTTAAAGAAAAGCAAATTACCAAACTGATTTTTGATAAACGCAAGTTGAAAGTATTTCATCAGCCTTCAATGGAATGGTATTTCGTTACTTGGAAAGAAGAAGCGTATGATTTGGGGCTAAGAACGCACCGCAAAATACTGCCCGCAGATGCAGTTTTTCGTCATAGTGTGAAAATTGGTAGAGAAAAAATCAAAATGCAATACCCAGACGGAAAATATACTTTGATGAGCATTGAATACGCAGAAACAATAGACGAGGCAATAGAAAATTAAATGGAAGATAACCAGCAAACTGAGGAAGAGAAAAGAGTGCTAAATCTTATGGAAAACCTCACCAGTAGCATTGTTGAGCTAGAAAACTTAGCGAAAAAGAAAGGACATGTTACGAAGCAGAATGTAGCAGACCACCGTTTGGGCATAAGTGTCATCTTGGAGGAACTTGTGGAAGAGATGAATTATTTGATTGAAATACAACTCAGTCAGCGCATTATGTTGGCTGATAGCCTTCAATATATCACTGATTTGGAAAAGAAATATAAGAAAACAGCATAAAATTATCAATTAAAACACAAAAGACCGCAATATTATTGCGGTTTTTTTATTGGTTTTTTTGAAATTTTAGGAAAAATCAGTATTAAACTGTATTTTTGAATTTAATTTAATTCAAAATAAATCTTAAAAAATGAAATACCTAAATTCCTTTAATTTTTCTGGAAAGCGTGCGCTTGTGCGTGTGGATTTTAATGTTCCGCTGGATAAAGAGTACAAAATAACTGATTTTACACGTATCAAA
>JAYVGJ010000459.1:0-19306 GCA_043772375.1 Raineyaceae bacterium
TTTCTTTGCGTACTTTGCGCCTTTCCTTTGCGCCTTTGCGGTTAAAAATAGCTATTAGAATGCTGAAACTAGGATATTATTAACAACTTATTCCTTATCAATTAAAATGCGGAAATCTTTATGTATCTTTTTGGGTTAAGCCTCAAATCAATAATGAGTTTGTCAATATTGATAGAAAGATTATTAAGATTGTCATAAAGTGCTTTATCTTTGAGCAATGCACCTAATGAGCCTTCTCCTTTGTTCACTTTATTAAGAATTTGGTTAAATTTATTGACAGTTTCAGTGAACCTCACGGCGTTGAGAGAGTCGGCAAAAGTGTTCATTTTGCCCAAAATAGGCTTAAACCCCTTTTCAGTTTCTACAATATTGGCGGAAAGCGTATTGAGGTTAGCGAGCATTGCATCTATTCTGGCTCTATTTTCCAAAAGTGTCGCATTGAGCGTTCCTGCAGTTGCTTCTGCGCTTGTGAGCGTACCTTTAGCCGCTTTTCCTACGCCTTCAAATTCTCTCAAAAGATTTTCTATCTGTACCATCACAGAGTCAGCACGTTTGACAATTGGCGCAACCTGTGAAGTAATAGCAGATATCATATCCTTTTCAATGCCCACACGCAAAGTGTCTTTTGGATTGTAATATTGCATAGAAAATGCTTTAAAACGCTCTTTGGAGAGTGCAGAGTCCAATTGAAGATAAACTGCTTTTCCGCCCAACAAACTAGCATTTTTGAGCATAGCACAGTTTGTCTTCTTTATTTGTAGTTTTTTACTGATAGTTAAGGTTACCAGAATTTTGTTGTTGCGTTCTGGCAAAAGTTCTACATTCGCCACACGCCCAACAGGTAAACCATTGATTAGTACAGGATTAGAAGTCTGAAGGTTGTCAATATTATCATACAAAACATAATATTTGTACTCAGAACTAAAAAAGTCTGACCCTTTCAAAAAACTTACCCCAAAATACAACATTACCATACCCACCACTGCCATTATACCTACTTTTACCTCTTTAGAAATAGCCATTTACTTACTTTTTAAATTTATTTTAATTTATTTTAATTTTACTTTTGGAATGAAAATTAAATAGCTCAGTATTTTTGTGTTTACAATAACTTAATCATTAAATTTTTACATTCGCACTTTGTAATTCTTACTTCGTGGGTGGTTGTATCTTCACCAACAAACACTTAGTAATTAAATTTTAGAAATAGCTTTGAGAGCCGTTTTATAATCTTTTGAGAGTTGTTTTTCTTCCCCTTTTTGGTATTTGATGCTCAAACTTAGGCTATCCAGCATAAATTCTAACATATTTTCAGACAAGATAATGCTTGTAATGGCTGATGTTTTGAAAAGTACATTTGTTGCACCAGAACCTGCAGACAAACTCTTCTTTTTGAGTGAAATACGTACCCACGAGCCTTTTTCTATGGTTTTTGTATTAGAAATAAATTTGTCAATGTCTTTTCTGAAAAATGATATATCACGCATTTGAGTAAAAATTTATGTTTGATTGATGTTAAAGAATTTTCACAAAGATAAAAAAAATAAACGAAAAAAGATTATTTATTAGCAATTCTTAACTTATTAGGTTTTAAAATACAACTGCAAATTTCGTACCTCATACTTCAAACTTCGTACCTCAAGATATTATTTTCAAAATCTGTGTTACAATCTCCTGTGCAGCATTTGGCTTGGCAAGTTTGACAATATTTTGAGAAAGTTTTTCTTGCAAAACACTATCAGAAAGTAAATCAATGGCATCTCCTATCAAAAAATCTTTTGCATACGCATCAGCCACAAGCAGAGCAGCATTATTATTAACTAAAGCCATAGCATTTTTAGTTTGGTGGTCTTCAGAAACATTGGGTGAAGGTATCAGAATGGCGGGTTTTGCCACCAAACAAAGTTCAGAAATAGACAACGCCCCCGCCCTAGAAAGCACAATATCAGCCGCAGCATACGCCAAATCCATCACATTTATAAATTCAAAAACCTTGATATTTGGGTGGTTTTCTGTGGCTTTTATAGCTTTTTCGTAATAAGTTTTGCCTGTTTGCCAAATTACTTGTATATTGTTCCCTGTGAGCCTATTAAGTCCTAATTCTATGCTTTCGTTGATAGTTCTTGCACCCAAACTTCCACCAATAACCAGAATAGTTTTCTTATTTTTACCTAATCCAAAATGTTCTTGCGCTTGTTTTCTTTTGCTAAAAATATCCAAAATATCACTTCTAACAGGGTTTCCTGTAAAAACAAGTTTATCTTTTGGAAAAAAATTATCCATTGCAGGATATGCCACACATATTTTCTTTGCACTTTTTGATAACCATTTATTAGTAAGCCCTGCATAAGAATTTTGTTCTTGTATGAGTGTAGGCACATTCATACGTGCAGCCGCAAACAAAAGTGGTCCACTAGCATAACCGCCCACGCCAACAGCAATATCAGGCTTAAAATCCTTGATAATTTGACGTGCAGCCGCCAAACTCCTAAACAATTTGAACGGAAATAAAATATTAGCCTTCGTGTGCGTAAGCGACAAAGAGCGTTGTATGCCTGCAATATCCAAACCAATAATTTTGTAGCCTGCCTGTGGCACTTTTTGCATTTCCATACGGTTGTTTGCGCCTACAAACAATATTTCTGGGTTATCCAGCGTGTTTTTGAGTTGGTTAGCAATGGCAATGGCAGGATAAATATGCCCTCCTGTGCCTCCTCCGCTAATAATAATACGTTTCATTTGGTTATTTTTCGTTCCCCACGTTCTGCGTGGGGTTATGATAGTTTAACCCTTTCAGGGTTGTTTTTCGTATTTTTTTATTATTAAAAATTTGATTATCAATATTTTGTATTTACTTTATATTTTACACCTCAAACTTCACACCTCAAACAAATTTCTCTAATTGCTTGACAAGTATAGAAAAATCTTTTGGATAAGGAGCTTCTACAGCAATTTCTTTTTCGTTCATATCCAAAAAAACTATCTTTTGAGCGTGCAAAGCAACTCTATGCGTGATTGGTTGTTCTTCTGTATCTTTTTTTAGGTGGAATTTTTTCTTAAAAGTAGATAAGAAAATATGTTGTCCACCATAGCTTTCATCTCCTGCAATGGGCGCACTCAAACACGCCAAATGTATGCGTATTTGGTGCATACGCCCTGTATGAGGTTTGCACTCTACAAGTGTATGTTCTTTGAAGATTTTTATGGTGTTAAAAGTGGTTAGGGCAAGTTTTCCTTCTTTTTTTGAGATGGTTACGAGTCCTTTTTTAGAGAGTTTTAGTATAGGCAAATCCACTATTGTTTCCTTAAAATCACGTTGTCCTTTGGCTAATGCGTGATAAACTTTGGTTACTTTTCGTTTCTGAAAAAGTAGCGTAAGATGTTTGTAAGCGTCATTATGCTTAGAAATCACCATTACACCAGAGGTTTCCTTGTCTAAACGGTGGCACGCCTGCGCAGCGGGGCAATAAGTACGTGCCATAGACAAAATACTAATGCTCGTTTTTGTGGCGTGGCGTTCGCTCAAAGTAGAAACAAAGGGCGGTTTGTTGATAAGAATATAATTGTCATCTTCATACAAGATGAGGTCTTTAAAACTATTTTTTGACATTATTTTTGTTATTTCACTTTGAAAAAAGCGTAATTCGTAATTGATACTAGCACTTGCTAGTTCGTAATTGATTTATTATTTAATCTCTTCAAAATCAACAAAATCATCATCATTTTGGATATTATTTTTCTTTTTTTGTTGATTATTAGGAATATCAAAAGAAAAATCTCCTTGCTGATAAGTATTTGTATTTTGTGTGTTATCTGCTTGATTTTGTGCTTGTTGAGCAAATTTTTGTATTTTCTTTTCTGCTATTTTTAACAAAAGACTCATCAAAAACATAAAAATCCATCTTCTGAATACATACATCAAAATCAAAACTAAAAAAAACCATTTCCACATAAAAAAATTGTTTTAAGTGTATTTTTAAACTTGTGCAAAGATACAAAAAATAGTGTTAATTTAACCAAAGATACTACTTTTATTAAACCTTTATTATTCAATTTAAACAATAAACCAACAAAAAACCTTAATAAAATGGCAAGGGTAGGCTGTTTAGAAGGCTATAAGAAACTTTTCCCAATTTTTGGATAATATAAAAGTCGGAAATTAAATAATTTCAAATATCTCCGCCCTACACTCACCACAAAGTCATTCGTAATTGTTTTTTGTTTTTTTTGAAATAAATAGTAAATTTGCGCTTATTACATCAAAAAAATGAATTGTATTCACTCACAATTCACAATTCAAAACTCACAATTCAAAAACAATGGAAGAAGAAATTAAGATGTTTTTAGATGAAGCTAAGGCTTTGATGCAGAAATCTATAGAACACACCAGCAACGAATTTGGCAAAATACGTGCAGGACGAGCTAGTGCAGCAATGCTTGAAGGCTTATTTGTTAATTATTATGGTTCTCAAACGCCTATCAGCAACGTGGCAACCATCAACACGCCAGATGCTCGTACACTTACCATAAAGCCGTTTGAAAGAACGCTTATTGGAGAAATTGAAAAAACTATCAAAAACAGCGACTTGGGCATAAATCCGCAAAATAATGGTGAACAAATTATCCTTACTGTGCCACCACTTACGGAAGAACGCCGCAAAAACCTTGTCAAACAAGTCAAACAAGAAGCTGAAAACGGTAAAGTAAGCATCAGAAACGTAAGAAAAGACATCAACGAATCTCTGAAAAAACTTCAAAAAGATGGCGCAGCAGAAGATGCTATCAAAGGCGCAGAAGACGAGGTACAGAAATATACCAACGGTTTTATCTCCAAAATAGACGAACTCGCCAATCACAAAGAAGCAGAACTTTTGAAAGTTTAGAAACTAAAACAACTAAAACAACTTCACGAATAGCCAGAGGCTTTCGTGAAGTTGTTTTTTTATAGAATAACTAAATAAATTCCGTTACAGTTTCCAGTTTCACGCCTCGTGAGCCTTTCACCAAAAAAGCCATATTTTCAAAATTTTTGTCTTGCAACCAATTATGCAAAGAAAATTTATCAGAAAAATAATACGCATTTGGATTGTGTGGGAGTGCTTTTTTAACCATTTCTCCATAAAAAACCGCAATATCAAAGCGTTTTTCTGCCACGAGTTTGCCTAAATTTTCGTGTTCTGTGTCTGTGTAAATCCCTAATTCGTACATATCACCCAAGATAACCGCTTTTCTATGATAATTTAGCTCCGCAAAATTATTGATAGCCTGTTTCATAGAACTAGGATTTGCGTTGTAAGCATCTAAAATAATAGTTTTGTTGTTATCTTTTTGGATAATTTGTGAGCGGTTGTTGCTTGGCACATACTGCATCAAAGCCGCCGCAATTTTTTCATTAGAAACCTCAAAAAAACTACCCATACAAGTCGCAGTAGCAATATTATTGAAATTATATTTGCCTATTATTTGCGTTTTGACAGTTTGCTTTTCGTTGCCATCTTTACCAGAATCTTCACCAAAAACAATACTCAAAAACGGATTATTTTCTGTGATTTCCGCCTGAAAATGGTCGTTTTTTTGAGGATAAGTGATGATATTTTTTAGTTGTTTTTGTGTAGCAATCTCCAATAAATCTTCTTCTAAAGTATTAACAAAAGCAGTTGCATTAGTAGTTTTAAGATAGTCATAAAGCTCTGCATTGGCACTTTTTACGCCTTCAATGCTTCCAAAACCTTCCAAATGGTCAAGTCCGTTGTTGGTGATTACACCAAAATCTGGTTGAGCAATTTCGCAGAGTTGCATTGTTTCGTGGGCGTGATTTGCGCCCATTTCTATTACTGCAATTTGTGTGCTTTTAGTGATTTTTAGTAGCGTAAGTGGCACACCAATATGATTATTGAGGTTTCCTTCCGTACAAAGTGTGTTATATTTTTGTGCTAAAACAAGTGTCAAAAGTTCTTTTGTGGTAGTTTTGCCATTTGAGCCACAAACCGCAATGACTTTCAAATTATTTTCTGTGCCTAAATTGCGCCTATGATGCGCAGCAAGGCTTTGTAAGGTTTCTAAAACATCATTCACCAAAATAAAACGCTCATCTTTTTGGTGAGCAAATTTATCTGAATTATTATTTTTATTATTTTTATCAAAATCTTCTTTCAAAAAAAATTTTTCATCAATAATTGCGTACTTTGCGCCTTTGCTAAGTGCCTCTTCTGCAAAAATATTTCCATTGAAATTAGTGCCTTTCAAGGCAAAAAACAAAGAATTTGGAATTATTTTTCTTGTGTCTGTTGATATTATGGGAAATTCTATGTACTTTTGGTATATGCCTATCATTTGAAATATTTAATATTTTAAAACAAATTTATTCTTATTTTCGTTGATAATGTACTTGTAATCAACACCATAAACCATAATTCGTAATTGATAATTCGTAATTGACCAATTTTTATGCTCAAATATACTGCTTTTTTGCTTATTTTTTGTGGAAATACTGCCTTAAATATTTTCCCTACTGCCTCTGTTTATGCGCAATTTGCCTTCAAAAGTGATTATAATCCGCCTGTTTTTGGCAAAACCAATGCTTTGACAAACGCCTGGGCGGGCGGGCTGAATGCTATGCAATATTCTACTATTGACCTTAATCTGGACGGAATAGATGATTTGCTCACTTATGACCGTAGTACAAACTTACTAAAACCCTTCGTAAGAGAAGCTGGGCAACTTATTTATAAGCCTGAATACATCAAAAAATTCCCTGACATACGTAATTGGGTGCTTTTGAGAGATTTTAACAATGATGGCAAAAAAGATATTTTTACGCATACCTCCGCAGGCGTGAGAGTGTTTAAAAATATCTCCACAACTGCATCTGGGCTACTTTTTGAGAGTTTTTCTGCCCTGCTTTATACAACCACAATGGATCAAACGCCTAATTTTTCTTACAATTTGCCTGTGGTATCAACGAATATTCCAGCTATTTTGGATTTAGATGATGATGGAGATATGGATATTGTGTTTTTGGACAACGAGAATGGTTATGTAGAAGTGCATCAAAATCAAAGTACACAAAGATACAATAATGCTGATTTTTTGGAATTTAGGCGTTTAAACGTATGTTGGGGCAATTTTAAGGTCAATGAATATAATTGTAATCTGATGAATTTTGATTTGCTTTGTCCTACTAATTACCCCTTAAAAATGAAAAAAGAAGGCATAAAAGGGGATTTACCAATGATTAGAGCTAAAATTGTCAATGCTTATGCACGTCAGGCGCAACAGGATTCTTTGAAAAAGTGCCAAATGAAAGCATTAGAAGAGATGTTAGAAAGACGTTCTCCAAGCAAAAAACTTGCTGAAAAAACTACTGGAATGAAAAATATCCAGCATACGGGAAGTGCCATCACTATTTTTGATATTAACGGTGATGGCAAAAAAGATGCCCTCACGTCCGTTGTTGGCTGTAATAGTTTGTCAATGCTCCTAAATTCTACCAATAATTTGGGCGCAAGTTTTCCTAGTCGTACCACTAATTTCCCTGCTAGTAAGCCCGCTACTTTTTCAACTTTCCCTGCCGCTTATTATGAAGATTTTGATAATGATGGCAAAAAAGACCTTGTAGTTAGTCCTAATGAGTATTTTGATAGTGCTAATAACATTGATTTTGCAGCATCTAATTGGTATTATAAAAACACTGGAACGGCAACCGTTCCCATTTTTACTTATCAAAACAATGATTTTCTGCAAAATACAATGATTGATGTGGGCGCAGATGCCGCTCCCGTTTTTGCAGATTTTGACAATGACGGAGATTTGGATTTGTTTGTAGGAAATGCTGGCAAACCAGAAAAAACTAATAATGACCTTCACGTAGCAAGAATAGCACTTTTTGAAAATGTTGGTACAAAAACAGAAGCCTCTTTTAAGCTCAAAACTGATGATTATCTGATGCTTTCTACCAAGAAGATGCGCCTTCTAAAACCCTTTTTTGTAGATTTTAATAATGATAAAAAACTAGATTTTGGGTTTGTAGGTTATTCCAAAAATGACGTAGGAGAAGAAACAACCAATATTCAATACATTGAAAACACAGGAATACGCACTGCTGGAATGGTTTTTGACCTAAATAATGTGAAAAACTATAATTTTGCGTTCTTTAATAGCGAACTTCCTTATTTGTATGATGCCGACAAAGATGGTGATTTAGACGCACTTGTGGGGAAATCTGCAGGGGGAATTTCTTATTATAAAAACACAGGAACAACACAAAATCCTGTTTTTATTCTTTCAAATAGTGCTTTGGGAGCTATTCCGAGTGGTTCTTCAATGCGACAAAGCCGCCTTTGTGTGGCTGACCTTAATTTGGACGGAAAAGATGATTTGATTGTAACAAATAATACTGGAAAAACTACTGTTTATGGTGCTTTTCAAGATAATTTTGAGGGAGTTTTTGTAGCTACTGACAATGTTTTTACGCCAAGTGATGGTTCTGTGGCTACTTTTACAGCTTTTGGAAATTACTTAACACCTGCGGTAGCTGATTTGAACGGTGATAATCTCAAAGAAATAATTATTGGTACGTATGGTGGTGGTTTACATATATTGCGAAATAGCAGCGTGAGTGGCGGTATTTTGCCTCCTGCACCTACTTACACAGTTGGGATTTACCCAAATCCTACAAATGATGATACATTTTTTATTTACTTAAAAGAAGATGCACAAATAGATGTTTTTGATACTACAGGGCGCAAAATTTTGACTAATGTCACCATAAAAGCAGAAAAAGAAGAAGCAATATTTCTTACAGGACAACCACAAGGGATTTATCTGGTGCATATACGTACAAGCACGCAAACAATGGTAAAAAAAGTGGTCGTAACAAAGTAAAATAAGAAATTTAGTATTTAGATTTTCCAAATCTAAATACTAAATTTGCGCCTCATTCCTAAGTAAATACACGACAAAACCCAAGTGTAAGCAATAATAGAAATATTGAGGTCAGTCTTAGTACCACCCCAAAACACGAGGTAAAGCCCAATTATTGCTATAGAGAGCAAAAACAAATAAATACCATACCATTTTTTATAGCCATAAGTTAGCCATAACATAACAAAATCTAATATTTGCCACCCGCCTAGTATTGGTAAAAGTACGCCTAAAAACATTGAGAAAACAATACTTGCTCCACATATAAGGCAAATAATAATTAGTACAAGTTGCACATAATAATTTATTTTTTGGTTGCTGTCCATTTGATTTAATGCCATTTTGTGTGTGATTTTAAAGGTATAGTTTTTCTAAATCTAAATACTAAATTTGCGCCTCATTCCTAAGTAAATACATGCTAAAAACCACGTATAGATAATAGTAGAAACAATAGCGAAATCATAGCTTCTGTTACTAAAGAATGTGAAGTAAAACCCAAATATTGCTACAGAAAGCAAGAACAAATAAACACCATACCATTTTTTGTAGCCATAAGTCAGCCACAACATAATAAAATCTATGATTTGCCACATTCCTAATGCTGGTAAAAAGATATATAAAAGTGCTGAAAGCATTGAAGATGTAACGCTTATTAGTAACAAAAAACAAATAATAATCATTATAAGTTGCCCGTAATAGTTTACTTTTTGCTCTTCTTTTATTGGTTTTAATGGCATTTTACAAGAGATTTAAGAAATTTATACTTTTTGGAGAAGATTAGACCTTCAAGGTTTTAAAAACCTTGAAGGTCTGTTTTTTATACTTTTCCTTCTCCGAAAAGCACTTTATTTGTTTTTTCACGCACTTTTCTACAAAGTTCTGCATCTGTTATCAAAGAATTGCCATAAGAAGGTAACATATATTGTAGCGTTGTCTGCCAAGCAGGCGTGTTTAGTTCCTCTTTAAAACATTTTTTCATCAAATCAAGCATAATGGTAACTGCCGTACTTGCGCCAGGAGATGCACCCAAAAGTGCTGCAAATGAGCTATCAGCAGACGACACTATTTCTGTTCCAAACTCTAATTTTCCACCTTCTTTGTCATCTTTTTTGATGATTTGCACACGCTGACCCGCCACCACAAGTTCCCAATCTTCTGTTTTTGCATCAGGGAAATACTCTCTTAATGCTTGCATTCTGTCTTCCATAGATTGCGTAACTTGTTCTACCAAGTATTTGGTTAGGGGCAAATTGCGGAAACCAGCCGACAACATAGGAAACATATTACCAAAATCAACAGAAAAAGGCAAATCAAAATAAGAACCATTTTTTAGGAATTTTGTAGAAAAACCTGCATAAGGACCAAATAAAAGCTCTTTTTTGCCGTTTATCATACGTGTATCCAAGTGTGGCACAGACATAGGCGGCGCACCTACACTAGCTTTCCCATAAACTTTTGAAGCGTGTTTAGCAATAACTGCCTCATTATTGCATTTGAGCCATTGCCCACTAATAGGAAAGCCACCAAAACCTGCTCCTTCAGGAATGTCAGATTTATCCAAAAGAGGAAAAGCACCACCACCAGCACCCACAAACACAAATTTGCCATAAACAAATTCCTTAGAATCATTTTTTAGGTCCTTGATACGGAGTTTCCAATAAGACTGTTTTTCTCCGTTTTCATCTTTTTTGTCTATTTTCTCCAAATCTCTGATTTCGTGGCTCAAAAACAAAGAAGTATCTTCTTGTCTATCCAAATACGCAAACATTTCTCTTGCCAATGCGCCAAAATTGATGTCTGTACCAATATCCATTTTGGTAGCAGCTACTTTTTCCAGAGGATTGCGTTTTTCCATCACAAGTGGCATCCATTCTGTCAAAGTTTTGATGTCTTCAGAATACTCCATACCTTCAAAAAGGGCGTTTTCTGTAAGCATTTGGTAGCGTTTTTTGAGGAAAGCTACATTTTCCTCGCCCCAAACAAAGCTAATATGAGGGGTTTTATTGAGAAAACTACGAGGATTTTTGATGTATTTTCTTTCCAACAGATACGCCCAAAACTCCTTAGAAATCTCAAAAGAGGACGCAATTTTGAGAGCTTTGCTGATGTCAATGTCGCCTGCATCATTTTGAGGGGTATAATTCAGTTCGCAGAAAGCGGAATGCCCTGTGCCTGCGTTGTTCCACGCATCAGAACTTTCCATTGCGACATCTTCCATACGCTCAAAAATGGCAATTTTAGCATCTGGCATCACTTGTTTGAGCATCACGCCTAGCGTTGCGCTCATCATACCTGCGCCCACAAGGACAACGTCAAAAGTGTCGTTGATGACTTCGTTGTAGTCGTTTTTGTTTTCTTCTTCGTTCATTTTGAGAGGATTTGTAGGGAATTGTTAGAGATTTGTTAGAGATTTTAAACTAAAAAAGTTACGCAAATTTACGTAACTTTTTTAGTATTTTTATTAATTTTAGAATTTTGATATTTCTATTGGTAAATTTTCAGCTTGAAAAAGTGTTTTTAAGAGTTTGTCAGCAGTAATAAAAATATCTACTTGTTTGATGAGTGATACACAAGTTGAAAGTTGAACACTGTCTAGCGTTCTCAATCCCTCTACTTTGTATTTTGAGGTTAAAGTTCTTGCAAGTTCAATAATAGCAGGTTTTGTTGGAATAAAAGTATATTTATCAAAATCAATCTCAAAGAAATTTAATGTTATTTGTGCATTTCTTTCAAGAATTTCTTTTGTACGTACTTTTTTCCAAATAGTAGAAGTAAATTCTATTTTTGATATTTCAGAGAGAAATATTTTTGTTATTTTTATTTCTGAGAACATTTTTTCTAATTCTTCTGTCCCAGTTTCTTTATGGTATAATTTTACCAAAGAACAAGTATCTAAAAATATATTCATCATTTTACAGTCTTCTATCTTCAATAACAGCATCACTAAGAGAACCATTATAGTTTTCTAAATTCTTTTGACTTTTAGAGAACGAAAAATCCGACAATAAAATAGATTTTTTGGAAGTTTTTTTTATATATTTCTCCCTTACTTTTTTTGTTAATATTTCCATTTTTATGTTTATCTATAAGATTTATACTACACAAAGCTACAAAATTCTTTAAAACTAACAAATTAAATATTGATTTTGTACCAAACTTTATATTTCTTAGTGCCTACTTGTGCCTTGCTTGGTGTTCTTCGTGTTAAAAACAAAAAATTATTCAAACAAAAAACTGCTAGTTTGTTTGATATCTGGGTGCAAACTAAGTGCCACAGGGCAAGTGCGGGCAGTATTGATTAGTTTTTGCTGATTTTCAGGGCTGATATCCAAATGCTTAGGAAACTTAATATCAATTTTTATCTCAACAATGCGTCTTGGAAGGTCAGCAGACATTATTTTGGTTATTTCGCAACTGATTTTTTCGTCTGTTGCGTTTGAATTTTCCAAAAGAATGTTATTTTTTGAGGCAAAAATCCCCATAATAGTGAGCATACAACTGCCCAAAGATGCCGCAGCAAGGTCTGTGGGAGAAAACGCTTCTCCTTTGCCGTTGTTGTCTGTGGGTGCATCAGTAAAAATAACCGTTTTTGATTGCAAATGTATTGCTTTTGTGCGCAAAACGCCCTCGTAATTACTTTGAATAGTAGCCATTTTCTTTAATTGTGAATTGTGAATTTTAAATTGTGAATGGAATACAAAAATAGAGAAATAATGGGGAATAAAAAAACCAAAAACTTTAGTCATTGCATAAAAAATACAAAAAAAGCACTTACAGATTATTTGTAAGTGCTTTTGCTCCTTTCCTTGGGCTCGAACCAAGGACCCCCTGATTAACAGTCAAGTGCTCTAACCAGCTGAGCTAGAAAGGAATCTGGTAGGACTTTAGTTTTAGGTTTTTATTATTAGGTTTAAACAATGTTTATACCTATACCGTTTTAAAGTGATACAAAAGTACGCTATTTTTATTTAACCTGCAAATTTTTTGCTACTTTTTTTTTAATATTTCTGTACTTTTCTGATTAAAAATCTAAAAAATATTGATTATCAAGGAATTAAATTTTCAATTTCGGGTGATTTTTTGTGTTTCTAAGACTATTATCAGCATCAATATTGTCAGAAACTTCTTTTTGTTCTCTTTCTGGCAATATTTTTTTGGGTGGGGCAAGCGGAATAGTAAAAATAAATTTGCTTCCCATTCCTTCCTCACTTTCTATACGGATAGTTCCGCCGTTTTTTTCTACAAATTCTTTGCACAAAATCAGCCCCAAGCCTGTTCCCGTTTCATTTTCTGTGCCTTTCGTACTGATACGTTTGTCTATTTGGAAAATACGGTCTTGCACTGCTTGCGAAATACCCACACCCGTATCACAAACGGCTATTTCGGCAAAATTTTCTATGGTTTTTGCTAAAAGTTTTACTTGTCCTTTTGCAGGTGTAAATTTAAGTGCATTTGAGATAAGGTTACGAATTACGGTATTGATAGAATTGATGTCGGCACGTACCAAAATATCTTTTTTCACCTCCATAGTTAGCTCAATTTGCTTGTTTTTAGCTGTAATATCCAATAATTGCATATTATTTACCAAAAGTTCTCTTACAGAAATATTAGTATTTTTAAATTCAATCACGCCCATCTGTGAGCGAGACCACGAAAGTACATTTTCAAGCAAACTATACAAATTTTTGACAGATTTATTCAAGCTACCACTCATAAACAAAATATCATCTTTTGTCATATCGTCCAAATGATTGGTCATAATGCTCAAAAATGCCGTTAGGGAGTTGAGAGGTCCTTTTATATCATGTGCAAGGATAGAAAAAAAGCGGTCTTTTGTGCTATTTAGTTCTGCAAGATTTTTATTTTGTATGGCAATTTTAGCTTGCTGATTTAAAAGTTCTTTATTTTGCATTTGAAGTTCTGCTTGCGCCTCATTTATCCTACGTTGCAAATCTTCTTTTTGTTTTTCAACGCTTGCAATACGCCAACGAACGAGTGCCGAAATTATTACCACTATCACTACTATTGCAACCAGATAAAACCAAGTAGTACGCCAAAAAGGGGCTTTTATTTCAAAAGGATAAATCAAATATGAGTTAGAAAGTTCACCATTGATATTGATATAAACCTTAAATTGGTAGCGTCCTGCATTCAAATTGGTATAATCCGCTTGTGAGCTAGTGCTAGGCGGAGAAAGCGTTTCATCAAGCCCATCTAGTTTCCATTGATACAATATTTTGCCCGCAGTTTGATAATCAAACGCCTCAAAATTAAAAGAAATATTATTTTGATCATAAGGCAAAACAAGGTTTTGAGGTACATAATTCCAGTCTGCCACACCAGAATTATATTCATTCATAGGGCTTTCTGTCCACTTTATGTCCTTAAAAAACAACCTTACTTTTGTGAGATAAATAGGGGGACTAAGGTTAATGGGTTTCTCCAAATTAGGAGAATAACGTACCACACCGTTGATAGTTCCAAACCATAAATTACCCATTTTGTCTTCATAAGATGCATTTGTGTTGTTTTCTGACCCAGAAAAACCATCACTTTGCCCAAAACTTCTCACGCCCGTGACCTCCCCTTTTGCACTCAAACTAATACAATCAATACCTCGTTGCGTACCAAGCCAGATATTTTTTTTCTTATCCAAAAGAATAGAATAAATAGTATTTGAAGAAATTTCTTTGATATAATTGATATGGCTAGCTTTTTGAGTTTCAGTTTTGCGCTCTCGTGCCGTTACGAAAGTCGTAAAATCATTGTTATTGAAGCGTGCCAAACCACCAAAAGTAGCAAACCAAATATTTCCTGCGTGGTCTTCTATTGCCTGCACCACATTATCATTGCAAAGTTTGCTATTTTGTGTTGTATAATTAGTAATTTTACCATTTGCTAGGCAACTGATGCCATATTGTGTACAAATCCAGACACGCCCTTTACTGTCTTCTAAAATAAATTTAACGAGATTACTAATAATATTTTTATTGCGAACCGTAAATACTTCTTTTCCTTGTGGCGTGATGTGTATCACACCTTCACCTTGCGTAGCAAACCAAAAATGCCCTTTTTGTGTTTCCTGAAAGCCATTAATAACTACTCCGCTTGGCAAGTTATACTGTTCATCTACATTTCTTAGAACACCATTATTCCATTCAAAAAGCCCTTTAAGCGTTCCCAAAAGCAGTTTTCCTTGTCCTAGACTATGTATTTTTTTTACTCGTTTTAAATACGTGGTATTATTTTTCAAATTATCTGTTACAGTTTTGCCATCATAACTACACAGTCCGCCTACAAAAGCCTCACTACCAGTTCCAAACCAATATTTGTATTGTTCATCTTGATAAATAGCCCAAACAAAATTAGAGTTAAGCCCATCAATTTTATTAAAACTAATAAACTTATCTCCAATATATTCTACCAGTCCAGAGCCAGACGTTCCAAACCAAATGTTTTTATCTTTATCCTCAAAAATAGTTGTTACATAATCATTAGGAACACCATTTGCCTTACGAAAACTCCTAAATTCTTTTTGGTCATACTTCAAAACGCCATATCCTTCCACAGAAATCCAAAAATTTTGGTTAGTATCTTCATAAATAGTTGTAAAATTAGCCAGATTGATATTATTGCTACCACTGTTAATAGTATTATCATTATTTGGCACGTCAAATGCCACAGCCGTTCCACGCTGATAAATATAAATTTTTGTTGAATTGTTTTTATCTGTTACAAGCAACCAAATGCGTTTTTGTGAGTCCTCTAGGACAGGTTTGATATTTTTTCCTACAAATTCTGGCAGGTTTTGGATATTGGAAATAGCAAGGTCATCTCCATTATATTCATATAAAAGTTTGCTTGTAGCAACGAGCAAGCCATTGGAAGAAGTACCTAAAATACCTTCTACGAAGTTATTTTGAGTAAGAGGAAGGTATTGAGAACTAAAATCTATAAAATTTTCGTGGTCGGTAGAATAAACAATTTTGCTACTTCCTTGCTCTCTTTTAGCAAAAATCCATATTTTGCCATTGGTTTCTTGGTAATATTGGAAACTTTCCCCATCAGGAAAACCTTGTTTTTTGGTGTAGTTTTTAAAGACCTTGCCGTTATATTTGCTTGCGCCATTTTGTGTAACAAACCACATATTATCTTTACTGTCTTCAAAAATTTTCCTGACGTGATTATCAGCCAAGCCACTTTCTGTGGCAAAAGTCTGAAAATTAGTGCCTCCAAAACGGCTTACGCCACCGTTAGTAGCTACCCAGAGTGCACCACGTTTGTCTTGATAAACGTCTGCTACCTCTGATTGTGGCAAACCTTTATCCAAAGAAAACACACGGAAACTATACTGTTGTGCAAGCAAAGACGCAGGCAAAATGCCCGTTAGTATCATTAAAAACAACAATAAGTAATACCGTTTGTAAAACACAATCAAAGCGTTAATCAAAAAAATAAATTTAAGAGTAGAATAGCACCTTGCAATTTGCTACAAAAAAATGAAATATAAAAGAAAAAAGTAATAATTCTGTTTTATAAATGAATTATTACTTTTTTTATTACATTAAAACATTGATTATCAATATTTTATATTAAATTTTTAATTCCTATCCAAATGTCAAAGGCTCTGCTTGTGCATTATTTTAGCAAGAAATAAAAACAACTACAAAATAATCTAAGGGGTACTTTTTACCTGCTTTATTATCTTCTTACTTTTTGATGCGTTCAAAACGCCTATCATAACCTAATTTCTCTAAAAATGGGGCAAGTCCAATAGGTGCATAACTACCATTGTACATATCGTTCAAATTTATTTCTTTTAGGTTTATTAAGTTTTTGAATTCAATGGGGAAATCAACAATTAAATGTAACCCAAACGAGATTTTTGTCAAACTAGTGAGTTTTCCAATTTCTGGCGGAAGTTTTAAGGATATACGCACACTAGATGCGTCATAATCTCTACTAAAAAGCCATAAATGTTGCAATTTTGGTAACGTGGCTAGCCCATCAAGCAAATTTTTCACATCTGCATCATCTGTCAAAATACCTAAATATTCCAAATTCTTTAGGGTCGTGATTACTTTTGGATAAGTCTGAAATTGCTTGCTACTAACGAACAAATACTTTAAATTTGTGAGATTTGCCATTTTCATTGGTAATTCTGGTGTGTCCAAAGAAAGGTGCAAACTATCCAAATTAGTCATTTTGCTAATTTCTTTTGGAATAATAATTGTTTTTTGACTTTGCCACCTGTCTATTTCTAAATATTTAAGATTTGGCATTTGGCTCAAACTATTAAAAACTTCTGTCAAATCAAGGCTATCAGGGTTGATATCCACATTTGTAATATTTTTCATCTCGTTCATATTAGTGGGCATCACTTTCCCGCTAATGTATAGTTTCCTCAAACTAGGCATCTTGTTAAGTTCTTTCAAAGTGGCTACATTTATATTTCCCCCACTCAAAAATAATTCTTTTACACTTACAAAATTTTCCATTCCAATTGGAAAATTATCACCTCCAAATGGACGGTTTCTTAGCATTTTCAAGTTACTTATCTCTTTTGGAATGCTTTTAATTGAGTTTTTATAAAAATCCAATTCTTCCAATTTGGTCAATTTTCCTATTTCTTTTGGAATATTTTGGAGTTGATTATCTCGCAAATTGAGTTCTTTCAAATTTACCAAATTGCCTATCTCTTTTGGAAGGTTTTTGAGGTAGTTTTTTTCTAAACTTAAGTTCGTCAAATTAAGCATTTTCCCAATTTCTTTTGGGAGGTTTTTGAGGTGGTTTTTTTCTAAATCTAAGTGAGTCAAATGAAGCATCTTCCCAATTTCTTTTGGAAGCATTTGCAATTTATTATTTCTCAATTGTAAAGAAGTCAAATTTGGCAAAATACTTAATTTATTGAAAACATCAGCAAAATCTAATTTTCGCATACTATCCAAACGCAAATATTCCAATTTATCAAGTTTGCCTATTTCCGTAGGCAATTTTTCCAATGTTTTGGGCAAATCTAAACTTATAAGATTGGTCATTAGTCCAATTTCTTTGGGTAGCTCTTTCAAAGTAAATTTAGATAAATCCAATTCAGACAAATACGTGATTTTGGGCAATAATTCAGCAAGATTCATATTTTCAATGCTTATTTGCTTCCAAAAACTGTTTCTAACATTTAGCAGATAATGAACCTGCTCAGGAATTATTTTCAAAGGATTTGCAGAAATATCTAATGTCTGTAAATCAATTAGCTTTCCAATTTCCACAGGCAAGGTTTGTAGTTGATTTTTAGATGCAGCAAAACTTTTCAAACTTACAAAATCCCCTATTTCTTTAGGTAATGTTTCTAACTTATTATCTGAAAAATCCAAATCAATAAGATTAGTAAGTTTTCCTATTTCCACAGGCAAGGTTTGCAACTGATTTTTAGATGCGTTAAAACTTTTCAAATTTACCAAATTTCCAATTTCTTTGGGTAACGTTTGCAACTTATTATCTGACAAATTCAAACCAGTAAGATTAGTAAGTTTTCCAATTTCTGGTGGGAGAACTTGCAACTGATTTTTAGATAAATCTAGTTTTGTGAGATGAGTCATTAGTCCAATTTCTTTGGGAATTTCTGTCAAACCAAGTTCGGATAAATTCAAATAAGTAAAACAAGGTGGCAGCGTAGCTATTTTGGGAAATATATTTGCAAAATTGTCTTTGGTAAACTGAAGATTATATTGCGTTAGTTTGGTAAGAAAACGAATTTCATTGGGAAGTGTCTTTATTGGATTTTCTAGGATATTCAAATGCTTCAAATTGGTAAGTTTTCCAATTTCTGGTGGCAAAGTGGTAAGTTTATTTTCAAAAGGGTAGAAATCAGTCAAATTAATGAGTTTCCCTATTTCTGGTGGCAGGCTAGTGAGTTGATTTGTAGCCAAGTTCAAATCAGTCAAATTGGTGAGTTTCCCTATTTCTGGTGGCAGGCCAGTGAGTTGATTTTTACCCAAGTTCAAATCAGTCAAATTAGTGAGTTTTCCTATCTCTGGCGGTAAGCTAGAGAGTTGGTTATTATAAAAGTTAATTGTTGTTAGTTGTGTTAGTTTTATAACTTGCATAGGAAACTCTTTGAAGGCATTACTATACAACCACAACTGTTTTAGCTTTTTAAGTGTCGTTATTTCTTTTGGCAAATTCTGTAATTTCAGTTTCCCTAAATCCAAATCTTGCAAATTAGTTAGTGCCATTATTTCCATAGGAAACCCATTTAAAGGATTATTAGCAATTTCTAACCCTTTCACAATATGGGTGACATTTATAGTCTGTTTATGGTTTGGTCAGGTACGTATTGGTCAATATTTTTGGAATAAGAATTATTATTGTCAGTTATTTGTAAGTA
>JAYVGJ010000460.1:0-5834 GCA_043772375.1 Raineyaceae bacterium
CGTATTTGCTCGTCGTGTTGCTTTCGCTTGTTTGGGCGACCACAAGGGTCGCACCCTACATTTAAATACATTTTCCTATAAATGCTTGATAATCAAATAATAAAAGCTCTATTATTCACTTGCGCCTAATTCTCGCAATTTGCCTACTTTTTTGAACATTCTAGTATCTTCCACAACGCCCTCAATGGCATTAAACCCATTTTTGTTTTTGATAAGTGTTGCAACCAAATCATTTTTTTTGAGCGGTTTATCCATATTCATTGCTCCGTAGCTTTCAAAAAGAAGTTCTGCTTTGTCATCTTCAAAAACGGACAATGTAGCGTTGATATCCACTGCTACTTGCTTGGCGGCATACTGAAATACAGCTTTCCCATCTTTATTGATAACAATAGTTGTGTGAAAAAGCCCAGCATCACCTTGCCCACCACTTACATAACACTCATAATTGCCTGCCCAATTAGCATAATCTTTAGCATTTTGTGCTGTTTCTGAAAGTTCTTCTTTTGTTTCTGGTATTTCTGATGCGTTTTCAGCAGGTATTTTTTCTGATTTTTCAGTTGTGTTTGCTGGAGTTTTTTCTTCTTTTGTAATTCTGTCTGATTTTGCACAACCAAATGATAATGAAACTATTAGCAATAATAAAATTGATTTTTTCATACTGTTTTTGTGTTGTTTAAGTTTGAGAATTAGGTAAATGTAAAATCTGCTTGTTTTTGCTTATAGATAACAAAAAACACAAATAATATGTTTTTTTTAGTGTGTATGCGCTTTACTCTACTTCCAGTCTAAGTATAACATTTCCATCTTCGTCACTATTATTAAAGTAATAAATGCGCACAAATAAATTTTCTTTTATTGCTCCGCCTTTAGAAGTTGCATTATTATACCCAAAAGTATAGTCAAAATCAGAGAATTTAAAATCAATACCATTTACATTAAAGCTTTCTCTATCACCATGTCCACCTTTTTGCATTGGGTGATAATTACTAACTCTTCCTTCAACTATCTTGTATTTCTTGTTATCATATATTTTTACAAATTCAAAATAGTAGGCTAAATTACCAGTGAAATATACTGTAAAAAATATACCAAAGAAAACACTTAAAAAAAGCCCAATTGCCATGCCAATTTTACTATTTTTAATATTTTGACTTAAGTCTTTTTTATTTTTATAGAATACAAATAAACCAAATAAACTGAATAGTAATAATGGTAGAGACGACATGAAAACACCCAAATTTGGTTGCTCTTTAAAATCATAAATAAGTGTGTGAAGTTGCATTTGTTAATAAATTTGAGGTACAACAAAGGTACAAATAAATATGAAAGAATCCAATAATAACACAAAATAAAAAGCTCTATTAACAACAAAAAACCACTAATTTAGTGATTTTGAGTGTGTTTTTATGATATTTATTGTGTGTTGTTTTGTATGGTTATTTTCCTATACAAAACTTAGAAAATATATTTATCAATAAATCATCATTTGTTATCTCACCTGTGATTTCTGACAAATAGCCCAAAGCTGCACGAATATCTTGCGCTAATAAATCTGTAAGTTGGTTTTGAGCTACACCATCAAGCACTTTTTGTATGCTTGCTGCTGCGCCTTGCAACGCCTCATAATGACGAGCATTGGTTACGAGGGTTTGGTCTGTGCCAAAATCATAAGCTACAGTATTCCAAAGCGTGTTTTTTAGTTTTTCTATGTCTTGCGGATTTTTTGAAGAAAACGGAATTTCTTGGTATTTTTTGGAGAATATTTTTAGCGGATTTTCTATTAAACTTTCTGTAGAATTATTATTGATATTATGTTTCAAATCCATTTTATTAGCCAAAACAATGACAGAAGACGCTTCAGAGTTGATAAAATTTGCTACATCTTGTTGTGCCTGCGACAAATCAGTTTGCGTAACATCAAAAACATAGACAACTATGGAAGCCGTCTGGATTTTTTCCATAGTTCTTTGCACACCAATAGCCTCTATTGCATCTGCAGCGGCTCTAATGCCCGCAGTATCTATCAATCTAAACGTAATTCCGTTGATATTGATAGCTTCTTCAATGGTATCACGAGTTGTGCCTGCAATTTCAGAAACAATAGCCCTATCTTCATTCAAAAGCGCATTGAGTAGCGTTGATTTTCCTGCATTTGGTCGTCCCGCAATAACGGTGCTTACGCCTTTTTTAATGACGTTTCCTATCCTAAAAGAGTCCACAAGGCGCACAATAGCGGTTAATAATTTTTCCAAAAGTGCTTTAAATTGCTCCCTATTGGCAAATTCTACATCTTCCTCCGCAAAATCTAGTTCTAATTCTATAAGTGATGCAAAATTGATTAGTTCTGTTCTTAAAAATTTTATTTCATTGGAAAAACCGCCTCTCATTTGTTTTAGGGCAGTTTGTAGCGAGGCTTCTGAATCAGAGGCTATCAAATCAGCTACGGCTTCTGCTTGGCTCAAATCAATACGCCCATTTAGGAAAGCCCGCAAGGTAAATTCTCCTGCTCGGGCGTGTCTAACGCCATTATCTATAAAAAGTTGTAGGATTTTTTGAACAATATAAGGTGAGCCGTGAGAAGAGATTTCTACGCAATTCTCCCCCGTAAACGAGCTAGGAGCAATAAAAATGCTCACCAAAACCTCGTCAATTATTTCGTTTTTTTCATTACGAATAGTGCCAAAATGTAGCGTATGCGTACTTTGTTTGGTAAGATTTTTTCCTTTGAAAAAACGGTCAGTAATAGTGATACAATCTTCACCAGAAAGCCTTATAACGGCAATTGCACCAGTTCCTTGTGGCGTGGCAAGAGCAATAATTGTATCAGAGTGATACTTATCAGAGTGATACTTATCAGAATAATTGTTTGTTTTCATTTTTTATTGTGGAAACCTAAAATGAGTTTCCATCTTTAGGAAATTTTATTTATGAAAAAACCTTGTTAATTATCAAATCAACAAGGTTTTAAAAAATGGTTTGGATATAAATTAGTACTTAAAATTTCGTATCTAATTGAGATTAGTGGCTATTTCTTCCTCTTCAATAAAGCCTCTGTTATTCCAGATAAGCGTATCTAGCGTTGTTTTGGTGACTGCATACAAAAGCGGATAAATCACAAAAATAATCCCAAACAGCACAAACATATTATAAAAACTGAATTTATCTTTTCTTGTGGAAGACATTATCATCAAGAAATCAAGAAATTTGTTGAAAAGATTGATAGAAGTCGTCCACTTCAACAAAAAATGCGTTACTACAAACATCAAGGCGCAAATGCCGCCTACAATAAAAGTGTGTCCTAGCACTTTGGAGCGAGTAGGATAGCTTTTAAATAGCATAAATATCACCGACATCAGCGAGATAAGCATTATCCATTTAAAGCCCAAAATAAGCTCCAAATTCATTAGAACAGCTTTAGTGAGTTCTTTTCCAAAGTATTTTAGTCCAATTCCGCCAATAAGCAAGACAATAAGGAAGAAAGCTACACTATAAAGTAAACCTTCAAAGATTGTTTTTTTTGTCATATTTGTAAAGATTCTAATGAAAAAGTATGTTAGATAGTAATTTTATGCGTTTTTGTACTACATTTTGTAGCCACAAGTTGTATATTTTTCTTAAAAAAAACTAATCTTACTTTGTATAAAATCTTACATTGAAAAATAAAATATTGATAATCAAATAGTTATATTTCAATAATCTATCAAAAAAAAACAAAATTCACAAAAAAATAATATTATTTGCATTTTTATTGACTTTCTGTGTTACTTTTGTGTAAGTTTTATACTGAAATTTATTAGAATTTACTAAAACAAATCATTTCACTAATTACAACCAAATATTTTAATATGTTGAAAGCTATTTTGGAAACAGAGCGTGGCACAATGACCATAGAATTTTTTGGTGCTGATGCGCCACTTACAGTAAAAAATTTTACAGACCTTGCCAAAAGAGGTTTTTATGATGGGCTTCTTTTTCACAGAGTTTTGCCTAATTTTGTGGTGCAGGCGGGTTGCCCAGATGACACAGGCGCAGGCGGACCAGGTTATAGCATTCCTTGTGAACTTACAGGCGAAAACCAATACCACGACAGAGGTGTACTTTCAATGGCACACAGAGGGCTAAATACAGGTGGCTCACAGTTTTTTATCTGCCATAGCAGAGACCAAACTAGCCATCTAGACCGCAAACATACGTGTTTTGGTAGAGTTACTGAAGGAATTGAAGTGCTAGATACCATTCGTCAAGGTGACAGAATAGAAAAAATTTCTATCATAGAAGCTTAGGTTCAATTACGAATTATCAATTACGAATTACGTAATATTTGGTAGTAATTGATAATTCGTAGTTTTTAATTGAGCATTCGTAATTGATAATTCGTAATTCGTAATTGTGTATCAATGACTTTCCAAGACATTTTTCTTACTCCTATCTACCTTACATTGATGTTTGGACTTGTGTACGCACTTAGGAAAAATGCGACCAATCCGCTCACAAAGCATTATTATATGATTGGTTTCAGCCTAAAAGCAGGCGGAGCTATTGGGGTTGGGTTAGTTTATTGGTTTATTTATGGTGGTGGTGATACTTTTCATTATTTTAATCATAGTGGCATTGTTTGGCAAGCTTTGCTTGATGACCCTTATGTGGGCATTAAAATTCTGTTTTCCAACGGAGAATACGACCCAGATACCTATAATTATGTAAAGCATTTGGAATGGTATAGAGATACAAAAACATTTGTAGTTGTGAAAGTAGCTACTGTTTTTGATATTTTTAGCATTCATACATATTCTGTAACCGCACTTTGTTTTGCATTAGCTTGTTTTTCAGGTGTTTGGGCGTTGTATAGGTCGTTGGTAGATATGTATCCAATACTTTACAAAGAGTTTGGAAGAGCTGTTTTTTTCTTACCTTCAGTCTTTTTTTGGGGTTCTGGTTTGCTCAAAGATACGCTTACGCTGGGCGCAATGGGTTGGGCATTTTATGGCTTTTACTTTGGAATTATTAAAAATCATAAAAGAAAAACTAATATTTTGATATTGCTTACAAGTATTTGGGCTATCAATGCCGTAAAAGGGTATATTTTGATATGTTTGATACCTGCAATGGGCGTTTGGATGATTTTGCAATACAGAGATAAAATGAAAAAAGGAGTATTTAAAGCACTTTTGATACCGCTTTTGATATT
This sequence comes from Raineyaceae bacterium, assembly GCA_043772375.1. Classification (GTDB taxonomy): domain Bacteria; phylum Bacteroidota; class Bacteroidia; order Cytophagales; family Thermonemataceae; genus JANYGM01. The sequence continues at coordinate 5,189 of JAYVGJ010000460.1, forward strand.
ATTTGCTCTGCCTATTGCTTATGTTATTTCTAACTCGGTATTGGCATCTTTAGAAGAAGTAGCAAAAACTGCCAAAATAACAGCAGAATGGGTTGGGCGTGAAGGCTCTGTTTATTCACTAGGGGAGTTTGATGGGACTTTTGCGAGTGTCATTGTGAAATTTCCTGCAGCGGTTTTTGTGTCGTTATTTCGTCCTTTTTTGTGGGAAGCAAGAAACCCTGTTATGCTTTTATCTGCCTTAGAAGCACTTTTTTTCTCTTTTCTTACTATCCAAACACTTTGGCGCACAAAAGGGAATATCCTAAAAACAATGTTTGCGCACCCTTTTATTATTTTTTGCTTTACTTTTGCCATTCTTTTTGCCTTTGAAGTAGGCGTTACGAGCTATAATTTTGGCTCACTTGTACGCTACAAAATCCCTATGATGCCATTTTATATTGCAGGAATGTATATTTTGAGGCATTATGGTGTGAAAAAGTTAGAAGTACAAAATACGAGGTACGAAGTTGGAAATATGAAGTACCAGGTTTGAAGTACGAACTTATAAATCAATATGGGTGACATTTATAGTCTGTTTATGGTTTGGTCAGGTACGTATTGGTCAATATTTTTGGAATAAGAATTATTATTGTCAGTTATTTGTAAG
>JAYVGJ010000461.1:0-8494 GCA_043772375.1 Raineyaceae bacterium
ATTAAAACCCTGAAAGGGTTTAATATTAATAGCCGTAGGTCGTACCTACGGAACATAGAGCAATGTATTATTTCCACTTGGAGAACAATATTAATCAGAGATTAACATTACTGGGGCTTGCCCCTGCCCTTTTTGAGTTGGTTTAAAATTGGTTTATTTGCTATTTATTTGCTGATTTTTGCTTGTCGTATTGCTGACGCATGTTGGGCAGGGGCAAGCCCAGCCCCTACAAAATACAAATTTGTCCTACACTTTAGGTAACAAAAAAATGCTTAACTTTAACATAACATTCTAATCTTCTCATTCATAGGTATTTATCAAATATAGAAAACTCAATTTTTAAGACTTTTTAAGGAAATATTACTAAAATTATTTCAAATCCCACAAAACCATAAACATTTTTTATTATTCAAAACACCTTAAATTAACATTGCTAAACTACATTTGCACGTCCGAATTGAAGAACACCGTTAATTTATTTTATGATAAAAAATTATTGTTTTTTACTAATACTTCTAGCAAGTATTTTAGTCAATACACACGCCAAAGCACAAACTGGCACTATCAAAGGTACTATCAAAGATGCAAAAACCAAAGAAGTCATCATTGGAGCAACCGTTTTGATAGAAGTAATTGCCGTTGGAACAGTCACAGACGTTGATGGCACGTTCAGCGTTACCAATATTCCCATTGGTACTTATGATATTTCTATCTCTTTTATGGGTTACGAAACCAAAAAAATTGATAATATCACCATTCAAGACGGTAAAATCATTGTTATTAACGCTTATATTGACGAAGACAACGCCTTAGGGGAAGTTGTCGTTACTGGGCGCAAAGAAACTAACACAGAAATTGCCGTTATTTCTGAAATAAAAGAAGCCCAACAGGTTGCGGTGGGCGTTTCTAGTGAGCAAATTACAAAAAATCAAGACAGAGATGCTAGTCAAGTCGCTAGACGTGTTTCTGGTGTGTCTATTATTGACAACCGCTTTGTTTTGGTGCGTGGTTTGGGGCAACGCTACAATACCGTACTTATCAATGACGTTATAACACCTTCTACGGAGGTTGATAGCAGGGCTTTTTCTTTTGATATGGTGCCTAGCCAGATTATTGATAGAATGATGATTTATAAATCCGGTGCTGGTGAGCTTCCCGGCGACTTTGCAGGTGGCGTTATCAAAATCTATACTAGAAAAGCTCCTGAAACGAACTTCACAAACTTTACCTTTGGCACAGGTGTACGTGCTAATACTACCTTTACAACCGTTCAAGAGTATGGTGCAAGTGGTACAGACTTCTTAGGCTTTGATAACGGCACAAGAAATCTTCCTAATCTTCCTAATACCGCTACTTTTCAAGAAGCATCTATTGCTGAAAAAGCTGATTTTGCTAGCCGTTTTAAAAATAATTGGAGTATTTCTGATAATAATGTCAGTCCTGATGCTCGTTTTAACTTTGGTTTGGGTAGAAGATTTGATATTGGTAAAGTCCAAATGGGTGTTTTTAATAACATCAACTACTCTAATACCAGTCAGTTTGCTGATGTTGCTTTTGGTAAGTACGAAAACGGCACTATTGCAGGCAAATATTATCAATCTTTTAAAGATGAACAATTTATTAAGAACGCTCGCTTAGGAATTGTAAGTAATTGGTCTGCTAAATTTACGCCAAAGTTCTCTTTGGAGCTTAAAAATATGTTTAATCAAATGGGAATGAGTGAAACCGTTGTACGTAATGGCAACGACACACAAGCAAACAAACAAATACGTTCTTATTCTCAACGCTACGAAACTAGAAGTATCTATACTGGTCAGCTTGTCGGCAAACACGACATCAACGACAGACTAAACATCAATTGGCAGCTTGGTTTGGGCTATACCAACAGAAAAGAACCTGATTGGAAACGCCTTGTATATAGTCGTGTTGATGCCACGCAAGATTTTTCTGTAGAAGCAACAGGCGCAATCATTGATGCAGGAAGATTTTTCTCTAATCTTAATGAAACAACCATTACTGCAGCCTCCAATGCTGAATATCTGATTAGACAAAAAGAAAACAAAGACGAAAACATTAAACTAAAGTTTGGTTTTTACACAGAAAACAAACGCAGAAACTTTAATGCTAGGTTTTTTGGATATAGTGGAGGTCGTGCAAGCACTAAATCTAGTCCTTTGGAAACAATTTTCAGTCCTCAAAACGTGGGTATAGGTGGTTTTCAAGTCAATGAAGGTACTCAAAGTGCAGATAAATATACTGCATCTAATACATTAGCTGCTGCTTATGCAGGTCTTGTGATGCCTATTACTAATAAACTTAACCTTAATGCTGGTTTGCGTGCTGAATTTAATCAACAACAGCTTAGTAGTGCTGCATTGAAGCAAAATGTTAATAATCCTAAGATAAATTTGCTTCCCTCCGTTAATCTTTCTTATAATTTAAGTAACAAACAGCTTTTAAGAGTTGCTTATGCTTATACTGTAAACCGTCCAGAGCTTAGAGAACTTGCTCCTTTTGCTTATTACGACTTTAATTTTAATGCTTTGTTCTCTGGAAATGAAAATTTGACTACTGCAACCATACATAATGTTGATGCTCGTTATGAAATATATCCTTCATTGGAAGAAATGATTACTTTTGGGGTCTTTTATAAGAATTTTAACAGACCAATAGAAACTTATCTTACTCCTACAAGTGCTGGTGACATCAATTATACTTCTATCAATGCCAAAAATGCTACTAATTATGGTGTTGAAATTGAGTTTAGAAAAGGTTTTGCTAATGCATCTTCTAGTTTTATTAAAAATTTGTCTTTTGTAGCTAACGCATCTTACATTCTTAGTAATGTAACTATTGGTGATGTCGTTAAGATTAGCAAAGTAGGTAGTTTGACTGGAGAATCTGTTACTGCAGGTATTCAAGAAAATAACAGACCTATGGCTAATCAGTCTCCGTATGTCGTTAATGCTGCAATTTACTACAACGACACAACAAACGGCTTACAAGTGAACTTACTTTATAATGTTTTTGGTAAAAGAATTTTTGCAGTTGGTAATAATCTTAGTCCTACAATCTACGAAATGCCTAGAAATGTTATTGATTTGAATATTACTAAGAGTTTTGGTAGCAAAATGGAGATCAGATTGAACGTACAAGACATACTTAATCAAGCCTCACGCCTTGAACAAGATTATAATAAAGATGGTAAGATAACAAACGCTGACAATCAGCCTGTAAGAACTTTTAAAAGAGGAACGTATTTTACCATAAGTGCAATGATAAATATCTAATGTTGAGGTGTTAGCGTTCAATATTGAGTTCTAAGTGTTAGATGTTAAGGTGTCAGCGTTCAATATTGAATTCTAAGTGTTAGATGTTGAGGTGTCAGCGTTCAATGCTAAGTTCTAAGTGTTAAATGTTAAGCTGTCAGCGGTAAATATTAAAGTATTAGCGTTAAATATTAAGATGTTAGCGTTTAATTAGATAAAGACATTGATAATTTGTACAAAAAACCCTGAAAGGGTTTAACAATAATAGCCGTAAGTCGTACTTACGGAACGAGGTAACAATGTATTAAAAACAAATTACTAATGTCGTTATCTAAATATTAAGGTATCATAGAAGTATATAATAAATTTTTTAACATAAATAATCATTTTTATTTTTTCACCAAACAATTCTTAATTATGAAAGTTGTAAACAGTTTTTTATTGTTGTTATTTTGTAGTATTGTGTTATTTTCTTGTAAAAAAGACGACACTACTACTCCTCCACCTAGATTTGGAACGAAAGATGCCGCAGGTAGAATTATTCTTTCTGGAGAAATCAAAGAAAATGTTACTTTAATAGCTACTGAAAAGTACATTTTGAAAGGCTACGTATATGTTACAGATGGCTTTACGCTTACAATACCTGCTGGTACTGTCATTTTTGGTGATAAAACCTTATTTGATGACAAAAAAGGTTGTCTAATTGTTGAGAAAGGTGGCAAATTAATAGCTGAAGGAACAGCTACAAAGCCTATTATCTTTACTTCTAATCAACCAAAAGGCTCTCGTAGTTATGGAGATTGGGGTGGTATTGTGCTTATTGGTAAAGGAGCTACTAATCAGCCTAGTTCTACTCTCTTTGAGGGTGGTATTAGAGGTGAATATGGTACTTTTGACGCTGCCAATGCTAATGATAACTCTGGTTCTTTGAAGTATGTTCGTATAGAATTTGCTGGTGTGGCTCTTTCTACTGTAGCAAACTCTGAAATCAACGGTTTGACTATGTATGGTGTTGGTAGTGGCACTAAAATTGAATACATACAGGTTTCTTACTCTGGTGATGACTCTTACGAGTGGTTTGGTGGCAATGTAAACTGTAAATATTTGGTTGCACATAGAGGTTGGGATGATGATTGGGATACTGACCACGGTTTTTCTGGTAAAATTCAGTTTGGTGTATCTTTGAGAGATAAAAAAATAGCTGACCAATCTAGTTCTAATGGCTTTGAGTCTGATAATGATGTTAATTCTTCTACAAGAACGCCTATTACGGCGGCTATTTTTGCTAATATGAGCAATTATACTGATGATGCATTACCTTCAAACGCTAAAGTAGATGGTTCTGGACCATTCTTAGCGGCTATGCACATACGTAGAAACTCTAGTTTGAGTATTTTCAATTCTGTAATGGTTGGTTATCCTCAAGGATTGCGTTTGGATGGTGTTACAACACTTGCTAATTCAACAGCAGGTTTGATAGAATTAAAAAGTAATACAGTTGCTAATTGTACACTTCCTTATGTAGGTGCTGGTGGCGTAACAGACCAACAAGCTACTGATTTTTGGAATACAACTGGTACTGGAAATTCTGTTACTTCTTTGGCTAATTTAGCTGATTTAAAATTAAATGCTAATGCTTTTAATTTGACTGCACCTAATTTCTTACCACAAGCTGGCTCTCCTTTGCTTTCTGGTGCTAATTGGACTGGAAAAGGTGCTGATGCTTTCTTTGAGAAAGTAGTTTTTGAAGGTGCTTTTGGTACAACAGATTGGACGACTGGCTGGACAAACTTTAATCCTCAAAATACGGATTACTAAGGAATTGTGAATTATGAATGAATACAATATTTTGTAGGGTGCGACCCTTGTGGTCGCCCTATCGTCAAATGTATTTTTCTACGAATTTGCTAACTTATTTGCTTGTCGTGTTGCTTTCGCATTTAGGGCGACCACAAGGGTGCGACCTACATTTCAAAACAAGAATAAACACTATAAAAAAAGCCTTTCCAAACTTTGGAAAGGCTTTTTGTTGTTTAAAAATCTTCATCAACAGAGAATTTTTGGTCCTCTTTATTAGACATTACGCCTGCTTTTTGGTAATCAGCAACACGTTTTTCAAAGAAATTAGTTTTATTTTGAAGTCCTATCATTTCCATAAAAGCAAAAGGATTAGCAGCGTTATAATGCTTTGGAAGTCCCAAAGAATTTAGTAATCTGTCCGCCACAAACTCAATATATTGTTTCATTAGGTTGGCGTTCATACCAATCAGGGCAACAGGCAAAGATTCTGTAATAAATTCTTGCTCAATAGTAACGGCATCAGTAATAATTTCTAGCACACGAGCGTGTGGGAGCTTGTTTTGCATATATTCCGAGTACAACATACAAGCAAAATCACAATGCAAGCCTTCATCTCTTGAAATAAGTTCATTTGAGAAAGACAAACCAGGCATCAAACCACGTTGTTTTAGCCAATAAATAGCGCAAAAACTACCAGAAAAAAAGATACCTTCTACAGCTGCAAACGCAATAAGTCTTTCTGTAAAATGCTCACTTTCTATCCAACGCAATGCCCAATCAGCTTTTTTTGCCACGCAAGGCACAGTTTGGATAGCATTAAAAAGGTAATCTTTTTGGCGTGCATCTTTGATGTAGGTATCAATAAGCAAAGAGTAAGTTTCAGAATGTATGTTTTCCATCATAATCTGAAAACCATAGAAACATTTTGCCTCTGCAAGTTGGACTTCATTCATAAAATTAAGCACCAAATTTTCGTTTACAATGCCATCACTTGCGGCAAAAAACGCCAAGACGTGTGAAATAAAATGTCTTTCACCATCATTGAGGTTGTCCCAATCTTTTTGGTCTTGCGAAAGGTCTATTTCTTCAGCTGTCCAAAAACTTGCTTCAGCTTGCTTATACATTTGCCATATCTGGTTGTGTTGGATAGGGAAAAGCACAAAACGGCTTTTATTTTCTTGTAAAAGCGGCTCTGGAAGCGTTATAAAATCTGTGTTTGTCATATATAAAGTTTTGGTTATTTTTATTTGGAGAATTATTAGTTTCTAATTAAAAACTTTGGTCATTATTTAGATTATCTATAATTCTAACGGTTTTATTAAAAGTTTTGTTTCTTTTAAGAACAAAATTATGGCTTAATTCAGCGCATAACTTTTGACATCTTCCGCCGTAATGCTATCTTTACTCATAATAATCAGGCGTTCTACTACGTTATGCAGTTCACGAATATTCCCAGACCAATTGCGGTCTTGCAAAAGTTTCATTGCATCTGGCGTAATGCTTTTGGGAGTTGCGCCATAATCAGCCGCAATATCATTGAGAAAACGCTCTACAAGCAAGGGAATATCATCTTTTCTTTCATCTAATGAAGGAACTTTAATAACAATAACACTCAACCTATGAAATAAATCTTCTCTAAAATTTCCTTTTCTGATTTCTTCTTTCAAATCTTTATTTGTGGCAGCAATTACTCTTACGTTTACTTTTATCTCTTTTTCACCGCCCACACGAGTAATTTTATGCTCTTGCAATGCCCTAAGCACTTTTGCCTGTGCAGAAATACTCATATCTCCAATTTCATCTAAGAAAAGCGTGCCGCCATCTGCCTGCTCAAATTTGCCAATTCTTTGTTTGATAGCAGAGGTAAAAGAACCTTTTTCGTGTCCAAAAAGCTCACTTTCAATTAGTTCTGAAGGAATAGCTGCACAATTTACTTCCACAAGGGCAATATTCGCTCGTTCACTTTTTTCGTGAATCCATTTGCAAACAAGTTCTTTTCCTGCGCCATTAGGTCCTACAATCAGCACACGAGCATCTGTGGGCGCAATTTTTTCAATATCCTCTTTGACACGTACAATACTTTCAGAATTACCAACAATATCATACTTTTTAGCAATTTTTTTCTTCAATATTTTAGTTTCTTGTACCAACCCAGATTTATCCATAGCGTTACGCACAGAAACCAGCAATCTATTCAAATCAGGCGGTTTCACAATGAAATCAAAAGCTCCTTTTTTAGTTGCTTCTACAGCAGTTTCTATGCTTCCGTGCGCCGAAATCATAATAAATTGGGTATTTTTGCCAAGTTCTTGGAAACGAGTAAGCACTTCCATACCGTCCATATTGGGCATTTTGATGTCGCAAAGAGCTACATCATAATCATTTTTAGCAAGTAGTTCTAGTGCTTCTGCGCCAGATTTTGCTTCATCAACTTTGTACTTTTCGTATTCTAAAATCTCTCTCAAAGTGGCACGTATGGCATTTTCATCATCAATAAGCAATATTTTTGGCATAATTTAGGGTGTTTGAAGGTGATTTTATGTTTTTTTGAACAAATTTAGCGAAAATAATAGAGTATTACAAACCATTAGATTAGTTAGATAACGACATTGCTAATTTGTTTTTTAATACATTGTTACGGAGTTCCGTAAGTACGACACTAGCAAGTGCTAGTCACGGCTATGAATATTAAACCGTTTTAGGGTTTTAATACAAATACCAAAGTTGATGCATACAATTTATCAATGTCGTTATCTAACTGTTATTCATGCTCTACTTTCTTGCAGTTGTTGCAATAGACCAATTCTTTTGGAGGAGTGCGACATATTTACTACCAAGCGTTAAGTTTTTGATATGCCCTCTCCTCGTTTAGAAGTAACAGAACACCAATTGTGCGGCGTACTTTGCTGTGGTATTCTCCAGCAAGGGAATTTCCCCGCAGAAGTGAAAGCACCAGTTCAGTATGGCACTAAAATTTTCACCTTGAGTAGCCTTTTAAGTACAGAATTTCGTCTTCCTTTCAGAAAAATAAGTAGTTTATTTGAAACTTTATATCGCTATAAGTACAATGAAGCGAAGGCTATTTCTGCTAATCAAATGCTTTACGAAGCTTTAGCTCCTATTGAAGACCAGATTAAAAAGCATATTTTGGAAAGTGAAGTGGTTCATTTTGACGAAACGGGTTTGCAGGCAGATGGCAAAAGACAATGGGTACACACGGCTTGTACCGAGTTTTTCTGCAAGCACTTCTACATCAGGCAGATGCTCCAAAATCATCAATTTTAGCAACCTACGAGCCTGCGGAGAATCATCAACAATAATAATTTGTAACTGTTTAGGTAGTCTTCCAAACAATTGGTTGATTTGTGTTTACCTTTAGTAATTCTTGGAACACATTTCTTCCATGTTTTTTGACTGTATTGATA
>JAYVGJ010000462.1:0-6981 GCA_043772375.1 Raineyaceae bacterium
TCAAGCAGGGCGACCACAAGGGTCGCACCCTACAAAAAATACATATAAAATTTATTTTTAATTTATATTATTGATAATCAAGTGATTATACTATCCAAATTTATCTAAATATTCATTTAAAAATCAACTTAAATTAAACCTTAAAATCAATAAAATAATGTCCAAAATACAAGTAAATGATGTTTTCAAGCAAGAATTTAGCTTTTCACAAGAGCAAGTAAACAAATTTGCAGAACTCACAGGCGACAGCAATCCTTTGCACTTAGACGCTGCGTATGCGGCTACAACGCCCTTCAAACGACCAATTATGCACGGTTTTTTGGGTGGAAGTGTGTTTTCTAGAGTTTTTGGTATGTTTTTTCCTGGTGAAGGCACTATTTATATGCGCCAAACTATGGAATTTATGCGCCCAATGTTTGTAGATACGGTTTATGAAGTGGTTTTTACGGTGATAGAAACCAACCCAGAAAAGCATACGGCAACTGTTCGTACTGAAATGTTTGACAAAATCACCCAAAAATGCACCATCAAAGGTGATGCCCTTGTAATGAATATTGAAAAAATATAGAATAATTGTGAATTGTGAATTGTGAATTGTGAATTATGAATATATTTAATTGCCAAAGTTTTGTATTCATTCATAACTTATAATTCATAACTTATAATTACTTAAAATATTGATAATCAAATTTTTAAATTTAAGTGAGAAAAATACTTCTAATAAGGCACGCAGAGGCAGAAAACCCAAGTGAAATAACTGATTTTGATAGAAAATTAACGCAAAATGGCATAGACAAAGCCAACGAAATAGGGCAAATTTTGCTGCAAAAAGGCATTATTCCTGATTTTGTAGGCACAAGTTCCGCCTTGCGTACATTAGAAACTGCTGAAATAATTGCCTCAAATCTAGGCTTTCCTACAGAAAATATAGCGCAAGATAAATATTTGTATATTGCTACCACTAAAGAGTGGATAAGCTATATACAAAATATTGATAATCAATATAATACCGTTATTTTGGTTGGTCATAATCCTTATATTTCTTATCTTTTGGAGAAAATCAGTAGAGTGAATTTGGGTAGTTTTTCACCTTGTAGTGTTGCTTGTGTTGTTTATGAAAACATCAACAGTTGGGGAGAAATAGCCCTTTTAATGGGCAGATTGGTGTGGTTTGAAGATACAAAAGAAGGCTTTTGAGGTATGATGTGTGATATGTAATGTATGATATAAATACAAAAAATTGATAATCAAATTCTTGTGAAGTCGGGTGTTTCCACCCGACTTCAATAAACGACAATTAAAAAGCGCATTTGTTGCAGGTGGAAACACCTGACAACACAAAAAGTGTAAGATGAATACAAAAATTCGTAATTGATAATTCGTAATTCGTAATTGAAATAAAATATGCTAGAACAAAATATTCAAAATAAAATAAATACTTGGTTATCAGGTGCTTACGACCAAAATACCAAAGATGAAATACAAACCCTCATCTCTGAAAATAAAGAAAATGAACTAAAAGAAGCCTTTTATAAAGATTTGGAGTTTGGAACGGGTGGTTTGCGTGGTATTATGGGTGTTGGCTCAAACCGTATGAACAAATATACAGTTGGAATGGCTACACAAGGACTTGCTAATTATATCAAAAAATGCTTTCCTATCAATGAAAATGATGTACTAAATAATAATAAAATAAAAGTAGCTATTGCTTACGACAGCCGCAATAATAGCGTTTTTTTTGCCAATATTGTGGCTGATGTGTTTTCTGCGAGTGGTTTTGACACGTATATTTTTGAGAGTTTGCGCCCTACCCCAGAATTGTCGTTTGCCATTAGGCATTTAGGCTGCAAAAGTGGCGTTATGGTTACTGCCTCCCACAATCCTCGTGAATATAATGGTTATAAAGCCTATTGGGATGATGGAGCGCAATTTGTCGCACCTCACGACCAAAATGTCATAGACGAAATAGCAAAAATAAAAATAGAAGATGTTAATTTTCAAGGAGTTAAAGGAAATATATATCTCATTGGAAAAGAAATTGATACACTTTATCAAGCGCAAATCTTGGCGCAATCTATCAATAAAGACATTATCAAAAAACATAAAAATCTTAAAATTGTCTACACGCCTCTGCACGGTGCAGGCATTACGCAAGTGCCACAGGTGCTTGCAATGCTTGGTTTTGAGCAAGTTAGCGTAGTCAAAGAACAAGAAAAACCTGATGGAAACTTCCCTACGGTGGTTTATCCTAATCCAGAGGAGGCGGAAGCCCTTACGCTTGCGCTAAAACTTGCCAAAGAAATTTCTGCTGATTTGGTGCTTGCCACAGACCCAGATGCAGACCGTTTGGGCGTTTCTGTTAAGAATGAAAAAGGAGAGTTTGTGCTTTTAAATGGTAATCAGACAGGAAGTTTGATTTTATATTATCTTTTTAATGCTTGGAAAAAAGCAGGAAAAATCACAGGAAACCAGTATATAGTGAAAACTATTGTTACGACTGAACTGATGGATAATATGGCTGAAAAAATGGGTGTGGCGTGTTACAACACTCTTACGGGCTTCAAATATATTGCTGATGTGATAAGACAACACGAAAAAAATGAGGTTTTTATTGCTGGTGGTGAGGAAAGTTACGGCTTTATGATTGGGGATTTTGTGAGAGATAAAGATGGTATTGCAGCAGCAGCTATTGTAGCAGAAATATGTGCCTATGCTGCGGAAAACGGCATTTCTTTGTATGAAATGATGAAAGAAATGTATGTGGAATATGGTTATTATTATGAAACATTGATTTCTGTTACAATGAAAGGTATGTCTGGGGCAGAAGACATCAAAAAAATGATGCAAGATTTCCGTAATGTGCCACCTATTGCGCTTGCAGGCTCAAAAGTAGTGCTTATCAAAGATTTTCACGCACTCACGGAAAAAAATATTTTGACAGGAGAAGAAAAAATGCTTGATTTCCCCGAAAAATCAAATGTTTTGCAATTTTTTACGGAAGATGGCAGCAAAATTTCGGCACGTCCTTCTGGTACAGAACCAAAAATAAAATTTTATGTTGGTTTGCGCCAAGATTTACCTAAAAAAGAAGATTTTGATGCAGTTACAGCAGTTTTATCTCAAAAAGCAATACAAATCAAAAAAGATTTAGGTTTGTAAATAATTATGAAAAAAGGAAGTTTTTGATAATACATAAATTACTTGATTATCAATACTTTGTATTCATTCACACTAGCAACTGCTAGTTCACAATTAAAAATTCACAATTACTTAAACTATGGAAAATACAGAAGTAAAATCTTATAATTTTTCTAATATCAAATTTTCAGATTTAGAGGAAATTGTTGATATTAAAGTAGTTGATAATGATGCTAAATTTGATGAGTGGTTTGAAACTACGTATGATTTAGATGATGTAGAAATTTTGTTTTTCAAAAATTTAATTCAGAAAAATAAAACTCGTATTGCATTTTATATGGAGGAAAATTTAAAGGCGAAATTTATTATTCCTATTCTCAACCTTGTTGATTTTGTGTTTGAACCTGTGAGTGATTGGTATGATACGGCACTTTCAGGTACTTTAAATGGTGTAGAATTTAAAGGTTTTACGGATTTTATGGTCGCATCAGGTACGGAAAATCCACGCAAACCTTACTTTTTCATTCAAGAATTTAAACCGTCAGTACCAGATAAAGACCCTCGTATTCAATTATTGGCAGAATTATTAGTAGCTACAGAAAAAAATAAAACGACTATTATGCGTGGTGGTTATATTGTTGGGCGAATTTGGTTTTTTGTAATTTTAGAGAAGTTAGCAGAAAATAAATTTGAGTATGTTATTTCTAAATCTTTTGATAGCTTAGATTTGGAGGATTTGAAACAAATTTATATCATTTTGCAGGCAGTTAAGCATAAATATTGTAAGGATTAAATTACTTTTAAATCTATTCAAACAACGCTATTTATATATTTTTTCTTTTTTTTATGAAAAGTCAAAAAATAACCTTATATTTGTCTAATATTATGTCTAATAATTAAACTTCTATTTCTATGTTTGAACAACTAATGAATTTGGTAAAAGCGCATTCAAGCGAGCAGATTGTCAATAATGCAGCAGTTCCTAACGAATACAACGAAGCAGCAGTTTCCTCTGTGGCATCTTCTATTTTTGCGGTGCTTCAAACACAAGTAGCAAATGGAAACGTAAATAATTTGTTGCAAATGTTTCAAGCAAATAATCAGCAAAATGCTGATGGTACTGTTGTAAATGCACAAAACTATCAAGGAAACCCTATTATGAACAGTATGATAGCCAATGTTGTAGGCAATTTTGCTACAAAATTTGGTATGAATGAGCAAACCGCAGCTGGTATTGCAAATTCTCTTCTTCCAACAATAATGGCAAATTTCGTCAATAAAACAAATGATGAAAAAGACAACAGCTTTAGCCTACAAGGCATTTTAGCTGCTGTTGGTGGTGAAGGCAAATTAGATATTGGGGGGATTTTGGGTAGTTTTTTTGGTGGAAACAAACACAATCAGCCAAAATAATTTATCTCAAAAAATAAATTTCAGTAACAAAAAGTGATTTTTATTACTGAAAAACAAACCACTCTTATCTTTATACATTTGCTAAAATGCTTGTTGTAATATAGATAAAAGTGGTTTTTGAGTAACTATAAATTTCTATATCATAAAAGGATACCTAAAAATAAAACATTCCTTTTAAACATTCTCTTAGTGAAAAATACCGTTTAAAAATTTTTATCAACTTAAAAAACATTATCTAAATTCTTAAAATAACATATAATTTATGGCAAAAGTAATTTTTAATAGAAAAGCAGATTTTTATAACTCGCTTAAAAAATCAGTAGATAGCTATTTTACTGCAAATAACCTCAAAAAAACAGGTAACTGGGAACTTTATATCAAAACTTTGGTACTCGTTCCTATGGCAATTGGTATCTACGTAACGCTCCTTGTTGTACCTACAATGCCTGTATTACCTGCATTAGGGCTTTGTGTGTTGTTTGCGTTGGTGGCTGCAAGCATTGGTTTTAACGTGATGCACGATGCTTGTCACGGTTCTTACTCTACAAAAAACTGGGTAAATGACCTTGTGGGGCTTTCTTTGAATGCTTTGGGCGGAAATGCCTACATCTGGAAATTCAAACATAATGTAATTCATCACACTTACACCAATATTGAAGGACTTGATGACGATATTGCTAATCACCCTATTTTGCGTATGTGTAGTAGCCAAAAATGGAAACCTGCACACCGTTTTCAGTCCACTTATTTGCTTATTGTTTACGCAATTAGCACTATTGCGTGGATGTTTGTGCTGGATTATGTCAAATATTTCAGTAGAAAAATTGAGAATAGTGAAATGCCCAAAATGAGTACGAAAGAGCATACTATTTTCTGGATTAGTAAGATTTTGTATAACATTTTTTATGTTGCTTTGCCTATTTATTTTCTTGGCGTAACGAACTGGTTTATTGGTTTTATGGTGATGCACGCAGTTTTGGGCATTGTTACGGCTATGGTTTTTCAATTGGCTCACGTGGTAGAAGAAACTAAATTTGAAGTTTTGGGCGCAGATGAAACCCACATTGAGAACGAATGGGCGGTACATCAGTTGATGGGAACAGCTAATTTTGCTCGTAAAGACAAACTTGTTTCTTGGTACGTAGGCGGTCTAAACTACCAAATAGAACATCATTTGTTTCCCCGCATTAGCCACGTACATTATCCTGCACTTAGCAAAATTGTAAAAGATGCCTGTGACCAGTTTGATATTGTTTATAATGAATCTCCTACAATGTGGAAAGCCATTGTGTCACATTTTAGCCTAATAAACCAAATGGGCAAAAAGCCTCAAATGGTAATGGCGTAAAAAAAGCTCCTAAGTCCCCTAAACGGGAACTTTAAGGACGTTTTTGGATTTAGGCACTTCTTACCATTTGCTTTATTTGGTAGTGCAAAAATGCTTGCGTATTTTAGGCACGAGATTTGAAGCGTATCATAGAAGTATTTTATTTTCTAAAGCAAATGTATTGCTCCCTTTGGGTTGGGGCTACTATTCATATTTTAAATTTTTAATTTATGCCAAAAGTAATTTTTAATAGAAAAGCTGACTTTTTTAACTCTCTAAAAAAATCAGTAGATAATTATTTTGCCACGAACGACATCAAAAAAACTGGTAATTGGGAACTTTATGCCAAGACTTTGGTACTTGTTCCTATGGCTATTGCCTTGTATGTGAGCGTGCTTATTGTGCCTATGCACGGGGCTATTGCGCTTGGACTTTGTGTGTTGTTCGCAGTAGTAGCTGCAAGTATAGGCTTTAACGTGATGCACGATGCTTGTCACGGCTCGTATTCTAGTAAAAAATGGGTGAATGACCTTGTAGGGCTTTCTTTGAACGCTTTGGGCGGGAATGCTTACATCTGGAAATTTAAACATAATGTAATTCATCATACTTATACTAATATTGAAGGACTTGATGACGACATTCACAAACACCCCGTTTTGCGTATGTGTAGCTCGCAGGCGTGGAAACCTGCACACCAATTTCAGTATATCTATATGTTTGGTGCTTATGCAGTTAGCTCTATTGCGTGGATGTTTATGTTTGATTATGTGAAGTATTTTAGTAGAAAAATTGTTGTAAGTGAAATGCCTGCAATGACGACACTAGACCACGTTACGTTTTGGGTGAGTAAAGCACTTTATTTTGTTTTTTATATAGGAATTCCTATTTATTTTGTGGGAACGCTGAACTGGTTTATAGGCTTTATGGCTATGCACGCAGTTTTAGGGCTGATTTTGGCTCTTGTTTTTCAACTAGCTCACGTAGTAGAAGAAACTAGCTTTCAGACGGCACACACAGAAGAAGTACACATAGCAAACGAATGGGCAGTACATCAGTTGAGTGGAACAGCTAATTTTGCTCGTGATGACAAATTTATTTCTTGG
>JAYVGJ010000463.1:0-3805 GCA_043772375.1 Raineyaceae bacterium
TCAAGCAGGGCGACCACAAGGGTCGCACCCTACAAAAAATACATATAAAATTTATTTTTAATTTATATTATTGATAATCAAGTGATTATACTATCCAAAATAATTTCTATAAATCTGCAACGGAACTTTTACAGTAACAATAAGTTTCTAACTTTATATTTCTTAGTGCTTACTTAGTGTATTGCTTGATATGCTTAGTGCTAAGAAAAAACTCGTAATTCGTAATTGTTAATTCGTAGTTGATGAGGATTTTCTTTGCCTAATTGCTTCAAAAATAACTATTGCAGTGGCTACAGACACATTCATAGAGTCTATTTTGCCCTGCATTGGTATAATGATGTTTTGGGTGGCATTTTCTAGCCAAATATCAGAAAGTCCTGTTGCTTCTGTGCCCAAAATGATAGCAGAAGGCGTTTTATAGCTAATTTCATCATAAGGTTTTGAGGCAGTAAGGGCTGTTGCATACATATTTATGTTTTGGGATTTCAAAAAAATAATTGCCTCCTCACTCGTACAAGCAACGACAGGTTTAGTAAAAACACAGCCAATACTTGCCCTAACGGCATTTGGGTTGAAAATATCCGTTTGAGGGTCGCAAATGATGACTGCATCAACATTTGCCGCATCAGCCGTTCTAAGTATTGCGCCCAGATTTCCTGGTTTCTCTACACTTTCCAAAACTATTAAAAGTGGGTTTTTGGGTAGTTTGAGCGTATTTAAGGTAGTGATTATTGGGCGTGCAAGTGCCACAATTCCAAAAGAATTTTCTCTATATGCAATCTTATCAAAAACAGGTTTGCTAACTCCAAAAAACTGTATTTTATTAAAATAAATTACATTATTTTTTTTGTATATCCCAAAAATATCATTTACCTTAAATTCTGGTATAAGTTCTTTGCAAAAAAAGACGTTTATTATCTCTACATTAGCACTAAGGGCAAGATTTAGCTCAATTTCACCCTCAATAATAATGAGATTTTGGCTTTTGCGCTCCGCAGATTTATCCAATTTCTGTATATTTTTTATTTTAGGATTTTGCGTAGAAGTGATTATTTCATACATAATTTTGAGGTGTCTGACAATTTTTGTGGAATAAATTAAAACCTAGTCGTAGTGTCCCACTATGACTGAAAACGCTGTATTGAGCGTCCCGCTCATTTTAGAGTTAGATAACGACATTAGCAATTTGTTTTAATACATTGTTACCTCGTTCCGTAAGTACGACTTACGGCTATTATTGTTAAATCCTTTCAGGATTTTAATACAAATAATCAAATTTATACATACAATTTATCAATGTCATTATCTAAGTAAACAAGCAAGCGGGACGCTTGAATACATTAAATAGGTCGTAGTGGGACACTACGACCAGAAAATTGCCCAGAAAAATTATCAGATAACCAAGAAATTCGTACCTCGTAACTCTAACTTCGTACCTAAAACATTAGCCCATATTCTTAAGATTTTCGTGGAGTTGTTTGGCTATAGAATGTAGATTTTGCGCTGTATGGTTGATATTTTCTAATTTATCTGTAATAATTTGCGCTTTTTTATTAGTTTTTTTATTATTGATTTTTTCTGTACTAAAATTACTAGGGTTGTCTTCTTTGTCTTCTGTTTCTTTCTTATTATTTTTTATCATATCAACCATAGTAGTATTATTTTGGGTGATATTTTCTATGTTTTGGGAAAGTTGGCTGATAGCAAATTCTTGGTTTTCAAGGTAGTTTTTCATTTGAAAAAGTGCTTTTAAAGCCATTTGCATATCTTTTTGAAGTCCACGCAAAGCGTCTTCTATGTTGTCGGAAGATTTTTTTGCATTGTCCGAAATCTTGCGTATTTCATCAGCAATAACGACAAAACTTCTGCCTGCATCACCCACACGAGCCGCTTCAATAGCAGCATTGATAGCCAAAACACCAGATTGTCCTGAAATTTCAGTCAAAATACGTGAGGTTTTTTGTACTTCAGAAATGCCCGAAATGAATGTATCTAGGCTTTTTTCTGCATTTTCTGCACTTGTAAGCGTTTTTATTTTGTTTTCGTCTAACAAATTAAAAGCTTTATTAGTATTAAAAAAATCTTTTTCATTCTGCTCTAAATGCTGCTCCAAATTTTGCAAAATCTTTTTTGAATTATTATCAAAATCAGTATTAAAATCCTCTTTGGTGGAGTTTTCAGTTAAATCTTGTGTGATTTCTGTAAGATTTTTTTTGATAAAATTAGACTGACTGACAAGCTCCGTAGCAAACAAATGAAGCTCTGAAAAATCATCTTGGCTAATAAAAACTTGGTTGGTATTTTGCTTAATAGTTGAATTGATATTTTGGCTAACTATTTCATTATCAATTTTATATAAAGGGGTTTCTTTTTTTGGTTCTAACTTAATTTCAGTTCTATTTTTCTCAAAAAAGCGCAACAAATCATCATCTTTTTCTTCTTCAAAAAGAGGTTTATTATTGTTTGGGATAAGTTTATCTCGCTTGATATTGTTGCCTAATGCCATTTTTGAGTTGTGAATTACGGACAAGACCTTCAAGGTTTAGAAAACCTTGAAGGTCTTAATGTATGCAAAAATACACTTTTTTTGCACCAAACACAAATTTTTATTCTAAAACAACTATTCTAATGCAGCTACTCCTGGCAATGTTTTGCCTTCCATATACTCCAAAAGTGCGCCACCGCCTGTGGAAACGTAAGAAACTGCATCTCCAAAACCCAGACTATTGATAGCTGCCGCAGAATCTCCGCCCCCAATCAACGAGAAAGCACCATTTTTGGTTGCCTCCACTACTGCTTTTGCTACTTCTGATGTACCTTTTGAGAATTTTTCCATCTCAAAAACGCCCATAGGACCATTCCAAAGGATAGTTTTTGAGTTTTTAATAACTTCTACAAATGATTTGATGGCTTTTTCTCCAATATCCAAGCCCATAAAACCCGCTTTAATATCCTCATTATCAGCTATTTCTGTGTTGGCATCATTGCTAAAAGCATCAGCAATAATGCTATCTTGTGGAAGCATCAGATTAACACCTTTTTCTTTTGCTTTTTTGATAAGATGCAACGCCAAATCCAGCTTATCAGCCTCTACAAGCGAGTTTCCTATGTTGCCACCTTGCGCTTTGACGAAAGTATAAGTCATTCCACCACCAATAATCAAATTATCAACTTTATCCAAAAGTTTTTCAATAAGTTCTATTTTATCAGACACTTTTGCACCACCCATAATTGCCGTAAAGGGCTTTTCTGCGTGTTCAAGCACTTTTTTTGCATTTTCTAGTTCTGCCTGCATCACCAAACCACAAATTTTATCTTTAAAAAATTGCGCAATAACTGCCGTAGAAGCGTGCGCCCTGTGTGCCGTTCCAAAAGCATCATTGACATAAACATCTCCTAACTTTGACAATTTTTCAGCAAAACTTACATCTCCTTTTTCTTCTTCCTTATAAAAACGCAAATTTTCTAAAAGTAAGATTTCACCTGCTTTTAAGCCATTTGAAAGACTTTTTGCTTGCTCACCTATGCAATCATCAGCAAATTTTACTTCTACACCAAAAATTTCTGAAAGTGGCTTTTGAAGATGTTTGAGAGAAAATTTTTCTTCAAAACTACCCTCTGGGTTGCCTTTTGGACGACCCAAATGCGACATCAAAACCGCACTCCCGCCATCTCCCAAAATCTTTGCTATTGTGGGAATAACGGCTTTGATACGTGTAAAATCAGTTATTTTGTACTCTTTATCCAGCGGAACATTAAAATCCACACGCACAAGCGCACGCTTTCCAGAAAAATTAAAGGAATT
>JAYVGJ010000464.1:0-1817 GCA_043772375.1 Raineyaceae bacterium
AAAAATATAGAAGACAGCGTGCCAGAAGACAAAAAATAACACAAAGTTTTCATAAAAAATGTTGTCAAAAAACTGAAAAAGCCTTTAAATTTCTTCAAAAGAGAGATTTTGAAGGTTTTTTATTTCAAAAATGTTTTAAATGTAGGGTGCGACCCTGGTGGTCGCCCAAACGTGCGAAAGCAATACGACAAACACAAAACAGGCTTCAAACATAATTGAAGCAGGGCGACCACAAGGGTCGCACCCTACAAAAGTTACGCCTAAATCTCCTCTCCAAATGACCAATTATAACTCTTTTTTAGCAATACAAAATGACCTTAAAAACGGCGCAATCACTTGTAAAAGCCTTGTAGGGCATCATCTTTCACGTATTGAAAGCAAAAAAAATCTAAATGTTTTTTTGAGTGTTTATGCTGATGAAGCACTTGCAAAAGCTGAAAAAATTGACGAAAAAATAAAAAATGGTACACAAGGACGACTTGCAGGAATGATTATTGGACTTAAAGACGTGATTTGCTACGAAAACCACCCTTTGCAAGCTAGTTCTAAGATTTTAGATGGTTTTGTGTCGCAATTTTCTGCTACTATTGTAGAAAGATTATTGGCAGAAGATGCCATTATTATTGGCAGACAAAATTGTGATGAGTTTGCAATGGGTTCTACCAACGAAAATTCTGCTTTTGGAAATGTTTTGAATGATGCCGACAATTCTCGTGTGCCTGGTGGCTCGTCTGGGGCATCTGCAGTGGCTATTCAGGCGGATTTGTGCCAGATTTCTATTGGGTCAGATACGGGCGGGTCAGTGCGTCAGCCTGCATCATTTTGTGGTGTGGTTGGCTTAAAACCAACTTATTCACGTCTTTCTCGTTATGGTTTGGCGGCTTATGCCTCTTCTTTTGATTGTATTGGCGTAATAGGAAAATCTGTGGAAGATATTGCCCTGATTATGGAAATTATTGCGGGGAAAGATGATTTTGATAGTACCGTTTCTAGTAAAGCAGTCCCAAAATATACGCAAAATCTTGTTTTTGATAATACTAAAAAAATAAAAATAGCTTACATTAAAGAAACCATTGAAAATGATGCTTTGCAACCAGAAATAAAAACGGCTATCAACCAAAAAATTGCGTTTTTGCGTGAGCAAGGGCATACGGTTGAAGCAGTTGATTTTCCGCTTTTGTCTGTGATTTTGCCTACTTATTATATCCTAACGACTGCAGAGGCAAGTTCTAATCTTTCTCGTTATGATGGCGTAAAGTATGGTTTCCGTAGCAAAAACGCAGAAAATTTGGAGCAAATGTATAAAAAAACACGTTCAGAAGGCTTTGGGAAAACCGTAAAAGAACGCATTATGCTCGGAACTTTCGTGTTGAGTGCTAGTTATTATGATGCCTATTACACTAAGGCTCAAAAGGTTAGAAGACTTATTCAAGAAAAAACAGAAGCCATTTTCAAAGAATATAGTTTTATTTTGTCGCCAAATGCGCCCACAACTGCCCCAAAATTTGGTAGTTTTTCAGAAGACCCAATACAAATGTATTTAGCTGATATTTTTTCTGTGCAGGCAAACGTGGTCGGAATGCCCGCTATCTCTATTCCTTGCGGAAAAGACAACGAAAATATGCCCATTGGTTTGCAAATAATGGCTGATTTCTTTGAGGAAGAGAAACTAATGAGCTTTTCTGATTATTTGATGAAAAATAGTTAATTGCTGTATGAATTAGATAACGACATTGCTAATTTGTTTTTTTAATACATTGTTACGGAGTTCCGTAAGTACGACTTACGGCTATGAATATTAAACCCTTTCAGGGTTT
>JAYVGJ010000465.1:0-1537 GCA_043772375.1 Raineyaceae bacterium
TTGCCCTTTTCTTAGCAAAAAAGCGTGATAACAACTTGGAATATCACATATACGAGCAGGAAGCAATAACGCAATTAAAATTCTGTCTATTTGAGATAAAAGCCCTATGAAAATAGCTACATAAAATGGTATTCCTGCTACTCCAAAGCCAAAAAGACACGTAAACATCACCACCAGCGCAATACCAAAAATTTTAGAAGAATAGGCGTGAGAACAACCCTGCTTCTTAAATCTTAGCAAATAAATCATATCTGGCAAAGGCTCAAAAATGAATAAAAATATCACCAAAAACGCATTAGCACGCACCAAATCAGGAAAACAAACCCAAATACACCAAATAGCAGCCAACCAAAACACAAAATCAGCCCAACAATCATAAATACGTAGTTTTGCAGTTGCTACGCCCAATTTTCTTGCAATAATACCATCAAAAATATCCGAAATAATAGCCAAATAACACAAAATAACTATCCAATATTTATGCTCTGGATAAACGTAAGCCACAAAACACACCGCAGGAGCTAAAAACACTCTGAAAATAATCAACAACATTGGAATTTTATTTATCATAATTTTAGTTTATTTTAATTTTATGTATTTTTTATTTGCAAATATAACTAAAATTTATAAATAAAACTATAAAATGCAAAATATTTTACTTTATTTTAAAAAATAAATAAAATACATTAAAATTAAAATAAAAATATGAGTAAAAGATACAGAAACTACAGGTAATAATTTCATACAGAAAAATCAAAATTTTTCGTAATTTTGCACCCATAAAAAACTAAAAAATATGCAAATTATCACCCCAAAAGACTTTAAAGACTACGAATTGCTGGATACAGGCAATTTTGAAAAACTAGAACGCTTTGGAAAATACATACTAGCACGTCCAGAGCCACAGGCAATCTGGGACAAACACCTTTCAGAAGACGAATGGGACAAACTCGCTCACGCCACATTCAGGCGTACAAAAGGCTCTGACAACAACGGTGAAAAAGGAGAATGGTCGCTAAAAAAAGGTATGCCCGACCAATGGTGGGTAGCCTACGACTACCAAAAAATGAAACTCCGTTTTCGTCTTGGGCTTACCGCTTTCAAACACGTAGGAATTTTCCCTGAACAAGCAGAAAACTGGAATTATATTTTTGATGCCGTAAAAAACAGTAAAATTGATGTGCCAAAAGTGCTTAATTTGTTTGCCTACACAGGTGGCGCATCTATTGCGGCACGTAGCGCAGGTGCAGATGTTACACACGTAGATGCCGTAAAGCAGGTTGTAACGTGGTCTAGGGAAAATATGGAAGTGTCTGGGCTGACTGATATTCGTTGGGTGGTGGAAGATGCCCTAAAATTTGTGAAAAGAGAGGTGAAAAGAGGTAAAAAATATCACGGAATTATCCTTGACCCGCCCGCCTACGGAAGAGGTCCAGAGGGTGAAAAATGGACTTTGGAAGAGAATTTGAATGATTTGATGAAACTTTGCGCAGAACTTTTGGAGAAAGAAAACAACTTTTTTGTTTTAAATCTCTAT
>JAYVGJ010000466.1:0-1619 GCA_043772375.1 Raineyaceae bacterium
CTGCATTGAATTTAGATGTTTATCTTATTTATGTCAATGATAAAGGAGAACTCTCAAGTTTTATGAGTGAGAATATGAAAAAGATTATACAAGAAGTGCAATAAAGATAAGTTATCAAACAAAATCCTTAACGCATCAAACAAAACTCTTCACACATCAAACAAAACTCTTCACACAACAAGCAAAACCCTTCACACAACAAGCAAAACTCTTCACGCAACAAACAAAACTCTTCACGTAACAAACAAAATCCTTCACGCAAAGAACAAAATCCTTCACGCAACAAACAAAATCCTTCACGCAACAAATAAAACCCTTCACGCAACAAATAAAGCAAACAAAAAAAAGTCTATAATCTTTCAATTATAGACTGTTTTTTGTTTATTGATTACGTTTACTAAGCAGGAATTATCAATTTTGTTTCTACTTCGTTTACTTTTACTCCGTTTGAATGTCCGTTGGTTGTGTTAGTTGGTAAAATAATAGTTTTTTGCTTTAAACCTTTCATACGAGCATACAACAGATACATTGCAGGCACTAATATCAGCGTGAGGAAAGTCGCAAATGCCAAACCAAATATCATTGTCCAAGACAAAGGACCCCAAAATGCTACACTATCACCACCAAAATAAATATGTGGATTTAGTTCTGTGAACAAAGTAACAAAATCCATATTAAGACCAACTGCTAATGGCACAAGACCTAATATAGTAGCCGTAGCCGTAAGTATTACAGGTGTCATACGTGTACGCCCCGCCTCAATGATAGCCTCTTTTATGTCCATTCCTTGCTCAATAAGAATATCAGTGAACTCTACCATCAAAATACCATTACGAACCACAATACCAGAAAGCGCAACTATTCCAATTCCTGTCATAATAACAGATATATTCATACCAAAGATAGCAATCCCTAAGAATACTCCCGTAATACTAAACAAAATCTCACTAAGAATGATGATAGGCTTTCCAAAAGAATTAAATTGTAAGACTAAAATCATAAAGATAAGCCCCAAAGCCGTAAGACCTGCTCCTCCTAAGAACGCTGCCGTTTCTTTTATCTGCTCTTGTTCTCCGCCCATTTTGATAGTTATTGTTTCAGGCTTCTGAAAGAAAGGTAAAGTTTCCGTTATTTGCCCAACTATCTCATTAGCATTGAAACCCGTTATCACTCCTGAAGATAAAGTAATAATTCTTTTGCCATTCTTACGCTTAATTCCGCCAAAAGTATTATCATATTTCATATCAGCCACTGCAGATACAGGAACTTGACGCAACATACCGCCTTTATTCATATCTCTAAACGTCATCTTATGGTTCAACAGCGCAGCAATGTTATCTCTTTGGTCTTTTTGATAACGCAACTGAATGGGATAATCATCTTTATCATCTTTATACTTAGAAACTTCTTTACCAAAGACCGCAGTACGCATTTCTGCACCTATTTGCGCCGTAAAAAGACCCTCTCTATTGGCTCGTTCCCTATTGATTAAGATAGAAAGTTGCGGACTATTCGTCTGAACATCTGAACGCAAGTCTTCAATACCCTTAATATTCAAAGAATCAACATACTTTTTGAATTTTTTGCCCGTTGCTACAAGTTCATCTAAATCATCTCCT
>JAYVGJ010000467.1:0-5379 GCA_043772375.1 Raineyaceae bacterium
AGGGGAACAAAGCTCCCCTCCTTCCTAAGGAGGGGCTGGGGGTGGTTTTTGGTGATTATTTATTGCTAAATACTTGATAATCAAATTATAAAAACTCTATTATTTTGTATTTACTTCATAGCTGATACTTCACACCTCAAAACTATTTTTCTTTGTCTTTGTCTTTCTCTTTGTCTTTATTTTTATCTTTTCCTGTGGCATCTTTGAGCTTATAATAATCTGGTGGAAAGCCGTTTACGTTTCTCCAAAGCTCATACCAAATTTGCACATTTTTCAAAAGGGCAATTCCTTGTGCGCCACTGCCTATTTTGAGTTGTGGTGGCCATTTTCTATCTTCTTTGTCTTCTGCTACAAGTACCCTAAAAAGCCCGTTTGGGCTGATATTGTTCTCAAAAGCAACTATTTTACCCCCAAAAGTACCATAGCTACTATTAGGCCACCCACTAAAAACAATAGCAGGAAAGCCATCAAACATAAACCTAACTTTCTGACCAATATTTATAAGTGGCAAATCCACGGGCGTAACGTACATTTCAACGGCATAATCTGCTCTACTAGGCACAATAACGGTGATTGTTTCTCCGTCTTTCAATATTTCACCAATACCAGACTTGCTAGCTCGCACAATCTGCCCATCTTGTGGCGCAAGTATAACGTACATTCCGTTGCGTATAATGTAATTTGTTACTTGGTTTTCAAGTTTAGCAACTTCCCCTTTCCCAGTTTCAATTTGCCCCAAACTCTGAAATCTGTCGCCTTCTGCCTTACTGATTTTTTCTGTATATTCTTGTTCTACGCTATTTTGTTCAATTCTGATGTTAGCAACTTCTTGTAAAGTCTGCGAAATTTTGTTATCTACAATAGTTTTTTTTGCGAGTGCATTCTGAAAAGAGACTTGTCTTTGTTGGAGTTGTGTTTGAGAAACCAAACCCTCTTCAAACATTTTTAGTTGGCGTTTGTATTGGTCTTCTGCTACACTAAATTCGTTGTTTACGGCACTTTGTTCAGCTTTTTCTCCTGCTAATTTGTTATCTAATTGTGATAATTTATTGGTAAGTTGTGCAATTTTTAGCACTTTTGCATTATTAAGTGCATTTATTTGTGTGCGTGTAGTGGCTATTTTGCCTTCATAATACGTAATTGTTCCTTTTTTTGCATCAACTTGTTCTTTGGTACGTCCTACGAGATTTGGGTCAAGATAGCCTTCTTTTATTTCCGAAATCTGCAAAACAGTGTCTCCTTTTTTGACAAAATCCCCTTCTTTCACCCACCATTTGGTTATTTTGCCTGCAATGGGAGAGTTGATATTTTGAGGACGTTGTTCTTGTTTTAGTGTGGTGATAGTTCCTTTTGACTTTATATTTTGTGTCCAAGGAAGCAAAAGTATAATCATACCAAAAATAACCATACCAAAAAACCAATATTTCACTTTGCTTTCTCTCTCACTACGGTAAATATTGTCAAAGGATTGTAAAGAAACTTTATATTTTTCTAAGTTTATTTGTTCCATAAATTGTTGTTTGTCAATGATTTGTGTTTTTTGTATTAGTTCCAGCAGAACGGCATATTTATAGCCCCAGCGGGGCGGCATATTTATAGAAAGATTTATAGCAAGAATGACATATTTATTCTATCCATTCAAACAAATATTTTTCTTCAAAATCAACATTAAATTTTTCTAAAAATACTAAATATTCTTCTTTAAATGTTTTGGTTTGATGATGAACTTCTTGATTTTCAATGTATTTAATCACGTTTGCTAGTTGCGAATGTGAATAAGAAAATGCACCATATCCTTCTTGCCAATTAAATTGTCCTTTTATCCATTTTTGTTCATTGATAAACTTGCTTGAATTTGTTTTTATTTCTCTAACCAAATCAGAAAGTTCCATTGCAGGTTTTAAGCCAATTAGTATGTGAATATGGTCTGCTACGCCATTGATAGCTATAAGTTTTTGGTCGTTATTAGTACAAATCCCTATAATATATTTATAAAGTTCGTCTTTCTAACTTTTGCTAATTAGATTTTGCCTACCTTTTACGGCAAAAATCACTTGAATATAAATTTGTGAAAATGTATTTGCCATTGAAATTTTGTTAAAATCAAAAAATATTATGTTATAAATATGCCGCTCCGCTGGGGCTAATACATTTTTTGTTCGTTTTTGTTTTTCTATAAATATGCCGCTCCGCTGGAGCTAATACATTTTTTGCTCGTTTTTGTTTTTCTATAAATATTCCGCCCTGCTGGAGCTAATACATTTTTTATTCGTTTTCATCATTTTTCTTTTCTAATGAAATAATCTTTCTTAGTGCTGCATTTCTGATAACGGTTGCCACACCGTTGGTAAGGTAAACGTGATAATCACATTTTGCGGCAAAATCATTATCATTACTAGCTACAATGACTGTGGCATTATGTTTTTTGCCAATAATATAATCAATCATATTATTTTTGATTGGTCTTTCAAGTCCTTGCCAAGGTTCTTCTAAAAGTAGCAAACTCGGCTCATTGACAAAAGCCCGCAACAATAAAATTTTCTTCACCACTGTTGTAGGAAATTTGCGCCCTGTTGGGTCTAAATCTGTCTGAAAACCATTATGCAATTTATCCAAAAAGTTGTCAATACCTAGTTTTTTGGATATTTCTGTGATTTTATCATACGAAATATGCGCTCTTCCCATATTGATATTTTCAGACACCGTCCCTAAAAATACTTCCTGTTCGTTGGAGTACGTACCAATTTTGTTACGTAATATTTCTAATGGATAATTATTGATAGGAATTTTATTAAACAAAATTGCGCCTGTGAAATCATTATAATTAGTGCTAAGAACTTTCAAAAAAGATGATTTCCCTGCGCCTTCTTGCCCAGAAACACAAACTGTGCTATTAGCAGGTATTTTTAAGCTAATTCTATTCAAGACTCTTTTTCCTTCTTCATACTCAAAACTAAGGTCTATCATTTCAATACTAACGCCTTTGTCTAAACAATGTACATCTGTATCTGCCATAGTTGCAGCATCTTTTTCTAACGCACTTTCCACGACTGATTCCAATTTTTCTAAGCTCGTAACCACATCATACAAGCCATCTAAACTCGTAATAAGTTTTTCAACGGCATTTATGACAGTGATAATGACAATTTCTGCGGCAATAAATTCACCAATATTTAGTTCTTGATTAAGCAACAAATAAATCCCAATAGTGAGCATAGAAGCCGTAATAGCCACTTTGAAAAACACAAGTGTTCTGTATTGAAAAAGTAGCACCTTAAAATGTTCAGTACGAGCATCTAAATAGCCAACCACATTTTTGTCCGTCTGTAACAAATTAAAATGTGTTCCTTGACTAAATTTAAGTGACCTCACGACCCTTGCCATCTCTTGTAACCACGAAACAACGGAATATTTGTAGTTGCTTTCTTCTATACTCGTTACAAGCCCTTTATTACTTGTAAGTTTTAAGATAAGCCACAAGATAATTACTAACAAAAATCCAAATCCAATAAAAGCAATATTATACAAAGCAAGAAGCATCAAGCCAAAAAGTATCTGAATAGTCGCTGTAGGAATGTCTAGAAGCAGTTTTGAAAGTCCTTTTTGTATGGTGAGGACTTCAAAAAAGCGGTTTATTTTTTCTGGAAGATAATAATTATCTATTCTTTTGAGGTCAAAAGAAGGGATTTTTTCTGCAAATTCAAAGGCATAGCGGGCAAAAATACTTTGTTGTATTTTCTCAATGATTTTCATTTGGTTGATTTGCATCACGCCTCCTGCAAGCACGCCAAGCACCACAAGCACAATCAGTACATAGATAGACGTAACCATAGATGCTCCCAACACGAAGCCTATAATACTCTGAATACCAACAGGTACGCTAAGTTGTACCAAACCACTCAAAATAGCATAAAAATAAATAGACGCAATTTCTTTTTTGTCTAAAGAAATCAAATCTTGTAATCTTTTTAATGGATTGATATTGCTAGAATGCGCCATAAAGTGATGAATATATGTTTTAAATGGCACAAATATATATAATTTTCTTTACAATAGCATTGCTATTGTAAAGAAAAATTAGGGATTTTATTTTTCACCAAAATAAACATACAAATATAATTCTTATGTTATTTGCTATTTCTGTAATTTTCATTACTTTTGTAGTGATTATAAGCATCAAAATTACATCAAAATCAAATAATGGAAAAAGAAAATATTAACCCAAATAATGAAAATAACGAGAACAACGAGAATAACAACGAAAGTTCTAATGAAAGTTCTAATGAAAATAATCAGAAAATAGAAGAGAATATTTTTGAAAAACGTATTGATTTGACCGTTTTGCGTAATGCCGTTATCAATATCAAACACGAAATCAGTAAAGTAATTGTCGGGCAAGAAAAAGTAGTTGATTTAATTATTGCCTCTGTGCTTGCTGATGGGCATATTTTGCTAGAAGGCGTGCCAGGTGTGGCAAAAACGCTTACTGCAAAACTTCTCTCAAAAATTATTGCTATCAATTTTTCTCGTATTCAGTTTACCCCAGATTTGATGCCCTCAGACGTGTTAGGAACGTCTATTTTTAATCTCAAAACATCAGAATTTGAGTTTAAAAAAGGTCCTATTTTCTCTAATTTGATACTTATTGATGAAATAAACCGTGCGCCTGCCAAAACACAAGCCGCACTTTTTGAGGTAATGGAAGAACGCCAAATAACCATTGATGGGCATACTTACCCAATGCCACCACCTTTTTTGGTGATTGCTACACAAAATCCAATAGAACAAGAAGGCACTTACAGGCTTCCAGAGGCACAATTAGACCGTTTTTTATTCAAAATTGAAATTGATTATCCAAAATTAGAAGAAGAAGTACAAATCCTCGTAAAAGCCACACAACGTGGAAACGCACACCAATTGCAAGAAGTACAAGCCGTTATTTCGGGGGAGGAAATTGAGGCTTACCGCCTGATTATCAAAAAAATACACGTTGAAAATAATTTGCTCACCTACATTGCAACTATTGTGGGCGCAACACGCAATAGCCATTCTTTGTATCTTGGTGCATCTCCACGTGCCTCTCTTGCCATACTTAACGCCTCAAAATCTTATGCAGCAATGCAGGGAAGGGATTTTATTACGCCAGACGACATCAAATATGTGGCTTTCCCTGTGCTAAGACATAGAGTAATGCTTACGCCAGAGAAAGAAATGGAAGGTATCAATGTGGAGGAAGTTATCAACCAAATTGTGCAATCTGTGGAAGTACCTAGATGATAAATATTTAAGGTTCTACTAAGATTTATACGGAAACCTGATTTTCTTAAATTGTTGTTTTGTATTCAGCCCCAGCGGGGCGAGATATTTATAGCGAATAAT
>JAYVGJ010000468.1:0-5740 GCA_043772375.1 Raineyaceae bacterium
AAAAGAAAACAATCATTTTCTTTCAATATGGAGGACTTTGAAGAAAAACCTTACCAATTTCAATGCAAAGAGTATGATGAGGTTTTGGAAAAGCAAAAAGTGAACGTTGAACTTCCAAAATCAAATAAAAAAGTATATTTCTATCTTCTTGATGGACATATGGAAGAAAACGTAAAGAAAATAAACCAAGACAAGGCTACTTTTCTTACGCAAGTGGCTATTAGAAAACCTTGTTTTCTTGATGAAAAAGGCAACGAAACACTTTTAAATATGCGTCCATTGTCTTTAAGGGATGTGAATTATCTTAATGCGGAGATGATTTTTCAAGAAGGGGAAATAGATACTACTGCCAGAGTTGTCAATCAAAACGACCCAACAGAAGTGCTTAATATCAATTTGATGGCAACAAAAGATTTTTTTTTCCCTTCCCACCGCTAATAGAGATACGTTTTACTTTGGGTTATGGAGATGGGCATATTTCGTGGCAAGAGCTTTTAATTTTGCCTGTAAGGCACATCATAAGGCTTATAGAACTTCATAACGAGCAAAAAGAACGTGAGCAGGCGGAAACAAATAAACTTAAGCAAAAGTAAAAAAGTAGGATAGCAACACGCTATCCTACTTTTTTATTTAAACTGAAAAACACTTGCAAATAGCATTTATGGTAGCATTTTTTGTATTAGATATTTTATTAGATATAAATTTTTCATACTGTAATCTATCCGTTAAATCTACACTATCATCATACATAATATTCATAATACTTTCCTGCAATTTTTCTATATTTTTTTTCGCTTCTTTGTAGCCTGTATCTTGTCCCACGTCTTGCGTGTTATTTTCAGCCACTTGTAGCATATCTATAAAATCCCTGAAAAATCTTCTTCTAAGTTCATTTATTCTAGCATTTATAACTGGTTTGTCTGCATCTATTTGTCTTAATTCTTGCGCTTCTTTTTCTATTTCATCAAAGAAAACATACATTTTATTGATGTTTGGCGTTATAATAAGTTCTTTCAACCATTGCAATTTATTGGCTTTTAGTATTTTCTCTCTTTCATTTTTTGCTTGAAAACGAAAAATAAAGTACGTTGTTACAGATCCTATAAAAGCTCCGACTATTTCAGGAATTGCGTTAAATATTATCTCCATTTACGCAAGTGCATTATCTTCCTTGAGGATATTTTCTACTGCTTCATAAAGGTCTGATTGTATTTCATATTCTCCATTACAAATAAATTGAAATTTTGAATAAAATTTACGCTCTCCTAATTCCCTAACAACATTTAGCAAAAAGTTTTCCAGAAAAGAATAGCTAATAGCACGTACATTTTCTGGTATCACTACTGTTATTTTGTCATATTTAGTAGCTAATTCATCTATTTTACTTTCTTTTCTCACTTCTGCTCCTCTTTCTCGCCCAGTAAAAACTTTAGAGCCTTTGGTGAGGAAATTTTCAAGATTTATGGTAGTTTCCATTTTGATTTGAGGTTTTAAGATTCTTTGATGCAAATTTAACAATAATTTTGTAAGGTATTTCTTTTTAATTCAAATTTTTAGATAGTGTTTGCAAATACATTGCAAAATTATTGTAATTTTGTGCAATTCAATTCAACTATTTTTATTATTTCAAAGAAATATTAGTGAAAAACAACGACGACAAACCCAAAAAAGAAAAAAGACCTGTAGGCAGACCCTCCCACGTTACCACACACAAGATAGAGCAAATCACTATCTCTAAATCTTGTATGGAAACATTGAATATTGGCATCTACGAGGCACTTATTCTTGATGTAATCTACCAATATCAAAAGCACGAAAAAGTAGTAAAAGGCTATTGTTTGGAAAGCAAAAAACAAATAGGTGCTGACCTTCAATGCACCGAGATAACAGTGATTAAGTATTTAGATGGTTTGGAAACGGCGGGACTTATAACTCGTAACCAAAATATCCTGTGTGTTACACAAAAATATCTGTTGGCATTAGTTCCAGCGTCAAATATGCAGGAATAATAAGGGCTTTTCCCTCGTAGCTTTTGGCATCAATAGGAAAATCAATGTCGTTGATGTCCGCAAGCATAAGACTGTACCACGCAGGATTTTCAGCTTGTGGATAGTATTTGGTGGCTATTTCGTCCAAAAATTCACCTTCTTTGACTGTATGTAGCCTGTACTCACTATTTTCAGGGATTTGTGAAAGCGGGCGTTCTAAGGTAGTGGTTTTGTCTTCAAATACCGTTATTCTGCCATTGGCATACGGATTATCTTTGTGTAGTGTGAGTTCCATTTTTGAGGTTTAGTTTAAAATTTTTATACTTAATTGATACGTTTTGAATTGACATCATATTTAGGGATTACTTTCTTTTCTTCTGTTTTTGCGCTACCAACTTGCTGATTTTGAGGCACACCAGCAAGCGCACCAGTACCTGCACCACCTGCACCGTTTTTATTGATAGCATTTTTTGATAATTCTAGTGTGGTGATGTACCCAGAACTAGAAATATTGTGTTTTATTTTCTCTATGTACCAGTTTCCAGCGTGCATTTTTGCCACGCCCGCCATGGTGATTATCTCGTCTGCAAGTAGTGTAGGGTCTCCCTCAATAGTAAGTGTCGCCACAAGTACCTTTTCTGAATCTCCTTTTTTCTTTCTATTGGCTTTATTTGTTAGGTGGTCCAAAGAAGTATTAGCAGAAGGTATACTATTAGTGGTTTCAGTAGGTTTTACGGTTTTTGCAGCATTGAAAGTGCCTGCTATCTTTATGGCATTTACATCATACCTTATGACTTCATTCCCTAATTTGGTATTGTCCTTGGCAGTTTTATCATCTACCTCCGCTACCTTTTTCACACCAGAAAGTGGGTCAAAACTTACTGATTTGGCATTATTCCCACTACTTTGTTGTGTGCTTTCCTTTAGAGAAGGTTTGAAAGAAATTATATTTGACTCGCTATTTTTATCTTGATACACAAAAAGCCGTTTGGGCGTTTTTTTAAGGTCCAGTTTATTAAAAAAAAGTGTATTATCTTTCAAATAAAAACGAAAAGAACCATTTTTTTCTATTGATGCCAAATAAGAAAGAAACTGAAAATCAGTTTTTGAACCTTGAGGCAGGGAGGCAAAAACTTGTTTGGTTTCTTCAATTTGCGCCTGCAGGTTATACTTTTTAGCAATTTCTTTGGCAATTTCTGAGGATTTTTTATTTTTCCAAATAACTTGCTCCTTTGATTTTTTCATTACTGTACCCATATCATACGCCTTAATGGTGATACTTACGCTATCCGCATAAGTAGTATCAACATCAGTAATACGTGCTTGATGTAGTACGCTCGTAAGTCCTTGTAAGTAACCAAATTGAAAATTAAGCATTTTTCCTACAGCAACTTCTTTCTTTTCCAAAAACTCAAAACCTTTGGTAGTAATTTTCAAAGTAAGCATATCATCTTCCGCTAAACAGTCTTCATAATCAAAACTATCCACATAATCCGTAATATCTTTGTTTTGATTATCAACGAGCCAAATTTTGTAAAAAGGAGATTTCATAGCTTTTTAGTAATTTTTTATTTAATTTAACTAAAATATTTTTGTAAATTTATGAAATTTTTAGTTAAATTATACAATTTAGAATTTATAATTATATGGCAGCATCATTAGGTTTTGGTTTGGTTTTTGAGTTGCAAAACGCCTTTTCTTCAGAAGCATCCCAAATAGAACGCTCACTTGGTGGCATTGCCAATGCCTCAAGAAACTTAGAAAGAGATTTTGCAAATACAGTAAACAACATCACACAAGGATTTGCATTGATGAAAGCTGGTACAGCTATTTTAGATGCCGCAGGCAGTACAGTTAATGCAGCCGCCCAGCTGGAGCAACAACAGATGTCGTTTGAGACTATGCTGGGGAGTGCCAGTAAGGCTCGGGATATGATTAAGCAGATACAACAATTTGCAGCCGCCACACCCTACGAAACGCCAGAAATTACCCAAGCGGCTAAACAAATGATGGCTTACGGTTTTGCACAAGAGAAAATTATCCCTACAATGCGTACACTTGGGGACGTGGCAAGTGGTTTGAACATTCCACTTTCACAGCTTACATACTTGTATGGTACGGTTAAAACGGCTGGATATGCTGGACTTATTGACATTCGCCAATTTGCCAACCGTGGTATTCCAATTTGGGAAGAATTATCAAAAGTAACAGGTAAAACAGTCAAAGAACTTACAGGAATGCGAGGTTTAAAAGTACCTTTTGAACAAGTGGAGCAGGCATTTAAAAATATGGCTGGTGCAGGTGGCAAATTTGGTGGACTGATGGAGGCTCAATCCAAAACTTATAATGGTCTTACTTCCACCTTTAATGACAATATTACACTTATGCAACAAGAATTTGGAGGCATTTTGCTTCCTTATTTGAAAATGGGTATTGATTTTTTCATTGGTGTTGCTCAAGCAGCTTCAGAATTTGCTCAAACGCCTTTAGGAAAATTTTTATTTTTATCAGCAGTGGCTGTAGGAATACTACTTTTTGTAGTAGGTAGTCTTATTTTAGCTATGAGTTTAGCTCGTTATGCCTCTCTTTCACTTGCCAATAGCTTTATGGCAATGGGCAAAGCATCAATAGCCAACGCTTTTGCCACTCAAGGGCTTACTGGTGGACTTCGTGCCTTGGCAGTTTCTGCGTGGCAGGCTTTATTACCTTTTTTACCTTACATTGCTATTGCAGCAGCAGTTGCAGGAGCTTTTATGTTGATTAATGATGCCGTAAATGCTTATAGTGATTATATTTCTGAAGCAGGAATGAAAGGAAAAGGATTTACATTGTTTTTACAACAGCTTGGAGGCTTTGTAACGGCACTTGTGCAGGCTTTTAGCTCCTTTGATGGTACAAGTTTTGATTTGGGGGGAATGGAAGCACGACTTGTAGAACTGGGAATATTGGATTTGGTGCTTAATATGGCTACTTGGGTCGTGAGGATTAAGACTATCTTTACTTCTATAATTACAGCTTTTGGGGACATTATTGGTTACATTGGGGGTGTAGTAAGTTCAGTAATGGAGGGATTGGGAAAAGTTTTTAAGCCAGTTATAGATTATTTCAATAACTTTTCTCCCACTATTGATAAAACGACAAATAGCCTGGATAATTGGGCTTTAGCAGGCAAAATAATAGCAGGGTTCATTGTTGGAGGGCTTATTGTGGGTGTTATAGCCCTTACAGTTGCTATGTGGGGTCTTGTAGTATCTATGTTGCCATTCTTACTATTTGTAGGTGTAATAGCACTTGTAGTAGCTGCTATTGTGAATTGGAAAGAGCTTTGCGACTTGTTTATGAAAAATGTTTGGGCTAAATTTGGTGACCAAATTAAATTTGTTGCAGGCGCAATACTGGTAATACTGATGCCTACCATTGTTTCCGCTACCTTGGGCTTCCTTTCTTTGGCTGCAAGTGTATTTGTCTTGTTTTGGCCACTTATTGCTCTAATAGCAATTGTTATTGGTCTTGTAGCCCTTTTCTTTTATTGGGACGAAGTATGGACATTTGTATCAACTAATTTTATTAAGGGCATTAACTGGTTGGGTGGATTATTTGGGCAGTTTTTTAGTTGGATAGGGGATTTATTTGTGGGATTTCTTAACTGGCTTATTTCCATTCCTGAAATGTTTGTAAGTTGGGGCGCAAGTATTGTAGAAAACATCAAAAACGGTATTGCCAATGCGTGGGAAGGATTTAAAACGTGGTTT
>JAYVGJ010000469.1:0-6419 GCA_043772375.1 Raineyaceae bacterium
GATAATCTTTTGGCTATTGGTGGTGTTTTTATTATCTTGGTTGGGGGTATTTATGTTATCAATAATAAAATCTCTTTTGGTGAACTTTTTTCTTTTTATGTGGCACTAGCACTACTGAAAACCTATATTTATAGAATTTTTACGAATATCCCACAAGTAATAGAAGGTAATATTTCTCTTAAAAATGTTTATGACTTCCTAGAAAATAAACCTAAGCCAAATAATAAAACACAAATTACTGATTTTCAAGGAGATATAAAGATAAATAATGTTTCTTTTTGCTATGATAATCAATATCATAGTAAAAATAATATTCAGAAAAATACAAAAAATAGACAAATATATCGTCAAATATATCATCAAATATTACATCAACAAACTATTCATCTGCAAAAAAATACCATTACACTTCTTTTTGGCAAAAATGGTAGTGGGAAAAGCACGCTTATTAAACTAATTTTAGGGATTTTAGAACCAACAGAAGGAGAAATTTTATTTGATAACCAATCTAGTAAACTACCTCCACTTTCTCAAATAGGCATTTTAATGCAAAATTCTAATTTGATAGAAGGCTCTCTTTTTGAAAATATTACGTGTGGACGTGATTATCAGACAGATACGTTGTACACACAAACGCAAGTAATGCAGGCTTGTACGTGGGTAGGCTTGCACGAGTGGGCGCAAAACCTATCAGAAGGCTATCAAACGCTTATTTTCCCAGAAAAAAGCCTGTCGGGTGGGCAAATTCAGCGTATTGCGCTGGCTCGTGCTATTTTGGGAAATCCTCGTTTTTTGATACTTGATGAACCAACCAATCATCTTGACGAAAAAATAATTATAGAAATTATCCAAAAACTACGTGATTTGCCACAAAAACCAACTATTTTGCTTGTTTCTCACAGAAAAGAACTACAAAATATTGCTGACCAAATCATTTATTTTTAAGTAGTTAATCAAAAAGATACGTTTTTTGTCGTAGTTGGTGGTTTGTGGGGCATAAATCACAATGAGAGTGTTAATTACCAACATTTTGTACTCACTCACAATTCATAATTCATAATTCATAATTCATAATTCATAATTATTTTTTCAATTCTTTTGGTAAAATTATTCTAAAACACGTTCCTTTATTGATTTCTGATGATTTGACAAAGATTTTTCCTTTGTGATAATCTTCTACAATGCGTTTGGCAAGTGTCAGCCCAAGTCCCCAACCACGTTTTTTACTCGTAAACCCAGCCGTAAAAACCATTTTCATTTGTGATTTTGGCATACCTTTTCCTGTATCAGTTATATCAATAAAAATCAAATTGTCATCAGGCATATTATTTAGTTTTATTTCTATATTTCCTGCGGAATTCATAGCATCAACGGCATTTTTGCAAAGATTTTCAACTACCCATTCTATCAAATTGCGGTTCATTTTGATAATGGTTTCTGGCATCAAATAATTGATGACCATAATCTCTACTTTTGGCGAAATACGTGGTTTTAGGTAGTTAATAGTGTCTTTGACAACGGTCAAGATATTTTCATTTGTAAGGGTAGGGCGTGAGCCAATATTAGAAAAACGTGCCGTAATCATCTCCAAACGCACTATATCTTTTTCAATTTCTGGCAAGACCTCCAAATGAGAAAATTTTTCATCAACCTTAAAATACTCTACCCACGCCATAAGTGAGGAGATGGGCGTACCCAGTTGGTGTGCCGTTTCCTTAGCCAAACCTACCCAAACACGGTTTTGTTCTGCCCTACGAGAGTAGCTAAACGCCAAATATGCCAAACTCCCAAAAATAGTAATAATGGTCAGTTGTGCATACGGATAATATTTCAACTGGTTGATTAAGAAAGAGTTACGGTGATAAATAAGATTTCTGTTTTCAGATTTTGTTTGTTTACCAAGTTCAATAATGATAGGTGGGTGTTCTTTTTTCATCAAAACAAGTTGTTCTGCTAAAAGGCGTTGTTTTTCCTCTTTTTTATCAATTTCTAGTGGAAAATCAATGTTGCGTGAACCTATGATATTGCCATAAAAATCAGTCATAATGACGGGAATAGAGGTATTTGCAGAAATTATTTCTTGAAAAATAAACGTGATAGGTTGGTCATTTTCTGGGTCTATGGTATATTTGAGGGCTTGCGCATAAAGTTCTATTTGTGCTTTCTCTCGTGCCACAAGTTTATCTACCAATGTGTTTGTATAATAGACAGACACTACGCCTATAAGTACTGCAACGGCAACAATGGTTACTTTTAGCCCAAATTTATTCTGATAAATCATTGATTAACTTCGTAATATTGTAGTATTTCAGTATTGAAATACCAAGCGCAAAGGTAACCAACAAAAGTGAAATAAAAAAGTATTACTTTTATGTAACTATGATTATTTAGTTATTTAATTTCCATTCCTAGGAAAGTATAAAGTAAATAAGAAATTATTGTATTTTTTTTATGTTTTTCAAACAAAATAAGGTACATAGTGTTTGTTCAATAACACGTTGTGACGTGTTCATTGTAATTATCTTTTAATTATTAAAATTTTCAACAAATGGTACAACTAACCCTAATTGCTACTGACAACTATGTAGCTTTCACGTTCTTTATTGGAACAATGGCTATGATGGCAGCATCAGTTTTCTTCTTCTTTGAAGTAGGAAACACGTCAAAAAAATGGAGGACATCTGTTCTTGTTTCTGGTATTATCACTTTCATTGCAGCAGTACATTACTACTACATGAGAGGCTACAACCTAGAAAACAATGCCTCTCCAACATTCTTCAGATACGTTGATTGGCTGCTTACAGTGCCTTTAATGTGCGTAGAATTTTACCTTATCACCAAAAAAGCAGGTGCAAAAATTGGCTTGCTTTGGAAACTTATTGCAGCGTCAGTAGTGATGCTTGTAACGGGTTACATTGGTGAGGGAATCTATCCAAATGATACAATTAGTTGGGTTTGGGGCGCAATTAGTGGTGCTGCTTACTTCTACATTGTGTATTTGGTTTGGTTTGGTGAAGTGGCAACACTTGCAACGGCTTCAAGTCCTGCAGTGGCGAGTGCTAACAAAGTGCTTGGTTGGTTCGTATTGGTAGGTTGGGCAATCTACCCATTGGGCTATATTCTTGGCACAAAAGGTGGTTTGTTTGGTATGGAAGTCGTAGCGAACAGAGCTGCTGCAAGTGCTGCAATGGACATTGTCTATAACATAGGTGATGCCATCAACAAGATTGGTTTTGGGCTGGTTATCTATGCTTTGAGCCGTTCTGAAGGAGAAGAGGCATAATTGAAATTTTAAATTTAATTGAAAACAGATAAGGAGGAGAAAAAGCAAATGTTCTACGTTACTCCTTATTTGTTTTCAATTAAACATTTTTCATCATCTTATAAATTTGTTAATGATGATACGCTTGGTACTTTTAATAGCAGGGTTTGCATTGCTCATCATTCAGCAATACATTCAGCCTATCTCGGCACAATCACAACTCATAATCTTTTTAGTGGGAATTGTACTCTTGGGAATTCCTCACGGGGCTGCAGACTTGCTCGTAGCCACTCGCAATGCAGAAAATAATCAAAAATCTTTCTCTAAACTTGCTTTCTTTGCCAATTATCTTGGACGACTTGCTTTGTTTGGAATCATTATTTGGTTTTTTCCGTTAGCTGGAAATATATTATTTATACTTTTTGCTGCTTATCACTTTGGAGAAACAGATTTGCATCATTTCAAAACCCAAAATATTGTCGGAAAATTATTTATTATTAGTTATGGCTTGGTCATTTTGGCAGTTATTTTGCTCCACCATTTTGAAGAAGTAAAACCAATGTTTCAATTAGTTGATTCACAAGTAAAATACGGCACTTTTATTATCTGGCTTGATGAGTTTCGTTATATTATTTTACTTTCTTTCGGAATTTTATTCTTTGCAATCTCCCTTTTATATTTCTTTACCAACAAAATAATTCTACGTGATAAACTAGAATTTCTCCTACGGTTTGCTACAATTCTTTTTATTCTTTATCAACTTCCAATGATATTAGGATTTACTTTTTATTTTATTGTATGGCATTCTGTGTTGTCTCTTCTCAATATTATCAATTATTTACGCAAAGACAACGTATTTTCTACCCAGCTCATTTTTAAACAAATAGGAATTTATAGCATTCTGGCAATGGTAGGAATTGTATTGTTTGGTTCAGCAGGTTTTATGTTTGTCAATAATGATACAATGACAATATACGTATTTCTGGGTTTGGCAGTCTTGACAGCTCCACACATGCAAATTATGCACGATATGTATAAAAGTATGAGATTCAGCAACCCCAGTAATTGAAAAATATATAAGAAACTACTTTTTGCTTTGATTTTTTTTGATACTGATTTTGTGTTATATTTGTGTAAAATCAAAAAAGAAACTAAAAAAATCTTATCAAAAAATAACCAATGAACGAAAAAATCATTTTTACAATGTCTGGGGTTACAAAGACGTTTCCACCACAAAAAACAGTTCTCAAAAATATTTACCTATCCTTCTTTTATGGCGCAAAGATTGGGATTTTGGGCTTAAATGGCTCTGGAAAATCATCTCTACTGAAAATCATTGCAGGGCTTGACAAAAATTATCAAGGTGATATCGTGTCTTCAAAAGATTTTTCTGTAGGCTATTTGGAGCAAGAACCAATACTTGACAAAACAAAAACCGTTTTGGAAATCATACAAGAAGGCGCAAAAGAAACCGTTGATTTACTAGCTGAATTTGAGGCAATAAACAACGCTTTTGGTGATGCTGATGCAGATTTTGATAAACTTATTGCACGACAAGGAGAAGTACAAGAGCGTTTAGACCATCTTGATGCTTGGAATTTGGACACCAAACTGGAAAAAGCAATGGACGCTTTGCGCACTCCTCCTGCTGATGCCAAAATTGAATTTCTTTCTGGTGGTGAAAAAAGGCGTGTAGCACTTTGTAGGCTGCTTTTGCAAGAGCCTGACGTACTTTTATTAGATGAGCCTACCAATCACCTTGATGCGGAATCTGTGAATTGGTTGGAACAACACCTAAAACAATACAAAGGAACAGTTATTGCCGTTACACACGACAGGTATTTCTTGGATAATGTCGCAGGCTGGATTTTGGAACTTGACAGAGGCGAGGGAATTCCTTGGAAAGGCAATTATTCTTCTTGGCTAGACCAAAAACAAAAACGCCTTGCACAAGAGGAAAAAACAGAGTCAAAACGTCAGAAAACCCTTATGCGTGAGCTAGAATGGGTAAAAATGTCGCCAAAAGCACGCCAAGCAAAATCAAAAGCACGTTTGGGAGCTTACGACAAACTTATGGGCGAGGAAAATAGAGAAAAAGAAGGCAAATTGGAGCTTTTTATTCCTGCTGGGCAACGTCTGGGCAATAAAGTCATTATTGCGGAAGGCGTGGCAAAAGGTTATGGAGATAAACTTTTATACGAAAATCTGTCATTTTCTTTGCCTCCTGCGGGCATTGTGGGCATCATAGGACCTAATGGTGCGGGGAAAACAACACTTTTCAAAATGATTACGGGCAAAGAAATGCCTAATGCAGGCACTTTTGAGGTTGGAGAAACTGTACAAATTGCTTACGTTGACCAAGAACACGACGACTTAGACCCTACAAAATCAGTTTATGAACTTATTTCTGGTGGCAATGATTTGATGCTTTTGGGCGGACAACAGGTCAATTCTCGTGCCTACGTGGGCAAATTCAATTTTGCTGGTGCAGACCAAGAGAAAAAAGTAAGTATGCTTTCTGGTGGTGAGCGCAATAGGGTACATTTGGCTATGACACTCAAACAAGGCGCAAATTTGTTGCTTTTAGATGAGCCTACCAATGATTTGGACGTAAATACTTTGCGTGCTTTGGAGGAAGCTCTAGAAAATTTTGGTGGTTGTGCGGTGATTATTTCCCACGACAGGTGGTTTTTGGATAGGGTTTGCACGCATATATTGGCGTTTGAGGGTGATTCTCAAGTAGTTTATTTTGAAGGGAATTTTTCTGATTATGAAGAAAACCGCAAAAAACGACTAGGAAATGATGCCCCAAAACGTATTAAATATAAAAAATTGGTGTAATTTGTTGTTAAGAAATATAATACTTTTATAATCAAATAGTTATAGCATCATTTTTTGCAAAGGTATCAAAAAACCGCTGGTTGTTTGGTGTTTTAGCGCAGCGACACCAACAAAGAATTACGTAGAGCAATACGCACAAGCAAAAAATACATTGTTTGTTACAGTTCGTTGTTGGTGTCGCTGCGCTAGAACACCAACAACGGCAGGAAATAAGCAGAAGACCAATACGCTTTGACGTAAAATATTGGTATGGAGGCGTGCCTCAAACTGACCCAGCTAATACAATACCAGATATATTTGTCAAACCAAATTAATT
>JAYVGJ010000470.1:0-1891 GCA_043772375.1 Raineyaceae bacterium
GTCATTCTTTCGTTGCCAGAGGAAACAGGTTTTGGTTGATTTTTGTATCTACCATTTTCATAAAAGCCTTTGACTTTGTCAAGTTTGACTTTTGGAGGAAGTTGTGCTTGTTGGGTTTGAGGACTTAGTGGGTCTAAAAGATGGCGTTTACAGCCATATAGTACCAGCAAACAAAGCAAAACCGCTAATAAGCGTTTGGGCGTTTGGGCGTTTGAATCATATAAAAAGCGTAAAGATGAGAAATATTTCTGCAAATGTAG
Source organism: Raineyaceae bacterium (assembly GCA_043772375.1). Lineage (GTDB taxonomy): Bacteria > Bacteroidota > Bacteroidia > Cytophagales > Thermonemataceae > JANYGM01. Next base: position 261 of record JAYVGJ010000470.1, read on the forward strand.
GGAAATAGTTTTTATAAAACAAAAAAACGGAAAATTATTTTGAAGAAATTAGATATAAAAAAGCCTTTCCAAACTTTGGAAAGGCTTTTTGGTATTTGCAATAACTGTATTAGAAGCATTTAAAAGGGTGTTTTTGTACTACCTAATTCGTTGTTGGTGTCGCTAACGCTAGAACACCAACAACGGCAGGAAAAGCCTTTCCAAACTTTGGAAAGGCTTTTTTGTATTTGCAATAACTGTATTAGAAGCATCTAAAAGGGTGTTTTGTACTACCTAATTCGTTGTTGGTGTCGCTAACGCTAAAACACCAACAACGGCAGGAAAACACCAACAACGGCAGGAAACGGCAAATAAATATTATTGAAGGCTTTTTTGCTAGTCCCAAGCAGTCCATTTGACTTGCACAATTTTCGCTGTTTGATTAGCGTGATTGATATGCACCACAAAAATCTTATAGTTTGGGTATCTTAATATATAAGGTTTTAACCAAGCTTCTTGCGCTTGAAAACTACCAGTAGCAGCGCATCTTTGACAAAAATCTTGTATAGTCATCACATCATATTGTGAAAGCTGACTAATAGGAACAATGGTAAAAACACTTTTGTCTAGTGTTTGAAGTGAAGGGTCTACTGAACTACCTATCAAACAAGGCATATTAGGATATACGTATTGATATGAGTCTTCATACACAATTCCACCACTAGTGGGGGTAGTCAAGTACCATTGTCTTGAGTCTACTGTTTCTCCATCAAAACGAAAGTATAAATTACCTTGTGCATATGTTCCTGATGCTGTAAACAACATTAGGAAAAGTATTATTTTGATTTTTTTCATTTTTAATTACATTTAAAATTTGGATTTGTCAAGAGAATATTTTTATTAACATCCTCCATTTTCTTGTTCATAATTTTCTTTTCTGCGTCAGACATACTAGCCCACTTCGTTACTATCTGAATACCTTGCTTATTCTTATTCAGTCCTGCCCACGCAAGGGGAAGCATAGCATTTATATTTTTGGCTGTTGGTGGCAGACCAGCAATAGAACACGCAAGTTTAGCAATGGTTGTTAGATATTTATCTGCTATGATATTGTGGTCTGCTTGGTTATCTCTATCAGAAACGGTGCTACCATAAAAATAAGTCATATAATAACTATGTATCATTCTTGTTGTAGCATCAGTACTATTTCCACCGTTGTCGTGAAAGTTTACTGTATTCCCACCATAAGCCTGCATAAAACCATGTATATAAGAATGTATTACCTCGTGAAAAACAGTAGTTGCCAAATAAGCATCAGGTGCATCATTCAGATTTTGATATTGGTCACTATTAATGGTAATAATGTTTGTCATTTGGTCAAAATTTGCGACTGTCCTAGAACCGTCTAATGGTGCAAACTGAATTTTCAATGGATTTGCAGGCGTATAGGAAGAATGCAAATGTGCCTGAACAATAGGGTTTTTAAGAACTTTATCCAAAATACATTTTAATCTTGGCGCAACCAAAAGCGAGTTAAACGCTGGGTTATCTATTATCACAACATTATTAGGCAGTGGCAGTTGAACTAGATTTCCATCTGCATCTATTTCGTTTCCGTCTGCATCTCTTGGCACGCCATCACCCCAATCATT
>JAYVGJ010000471.1:0-13687 GCA_043772375.1 Raineyaceae bacterium
AATTATGTAAAAGTACAAAATTATTTTGTAAAATTATCTTAATATTAAACAATATTTTTCAATTATTTTCTAAACCTTTATTTTCTGCATCTTGTTTAATCTCTTTCCTTACAAGTTTTACCACGCTTTCCACGTGGTAGGTATGCGGAAACATATCTACGGCTTGCACCGCCACCACCTCATAATTATCACTTAACAAAGCTACATCTCGGGCTTGCGTAGCAGGGTTGCAGCTCACATAAATAATACTTTTTGGGTTTGCCTGCAAAATAACTTTTATCACGTCCTCGTGCATACCTGCACGTGGTGGGTCTGTGATTATTACGTCTGGCGTGCCTTCTCGCAAGATAAGTTCTGGGGTAAGCAAATCTTTCATATCTCCCGCATAAAAAACCGTATTAGTTATTTTATTGATTTCAGAATTGATTTTGGCATCTTCAATGGCATCTGCCACGTATTCCAAACCAATCACTTTTTTAGCTTTTTTAGCGACAAAATTAGCAATAGTTCCTGTTCCTGTGTATAAGTCATACACTATCTCATCTCCTTGTAAATCAGCCATTTCACGAGCAATTTTATAGAGTTCGTAGGCTTGTGTAGGGTTTGTCTGGTAAAATGATTTTGCGCCCACACGAAAAGACAAACCCTCCATTTCCTCAGTAATATAAGGTTTTCCTGCAAAAAGTTGTATTTCCAAATCTCCTATTGTGTCATTTTGCTTGGTATTAACCACATATTGCAAAGAAGTTATTTCTGGGAATTTGTCTTTTAAGAAATTCATCAGACCCAAAATATTTTCTTTGTCGTCATAATAAAAACACATCACCACCATCACATCACCTGTGCTGGCGGTGCGTATAATAAGATTTCTCAAAAAATTTTCTTGTTTTCTCAAATCAAAAAAAGTAAGTTGATGCTCCAAAGCATAACTTTTGACTGCCAAACGTATGGCATTAGATGGCTCTGGTTGAAGGTAGCAGTGTTCTATGTCAATAATCTTATCAAAACGCTTAGGTACGTGAAAACCCAATACTTTTGCCTCAAATTTCTCTTTTGTAGCTATTTCTTCTGCCGTAAGCCAACGACTATTGGAAAAGGTAAACTCCAATTTGTTGCGGTAATACTGGGTTTTTGCGGAGGCAAGAATAGGCTTAATGCTAGGCAAAGCCACTTTTCCTATGCGTGTGAGGGCATCTGTGGTTTCTTGTTCTTTGTATTTTAGTTGCTCTGTGTAGGGCAAATGTTGCCATTTGCAGCCACCACAAATGCCAAAATGCGCACAAAATGGCTTTTCACGTAGTTTTGAGTACGAATGAAAGCGGACAACTTGCCCTATCCAGTAGGATTTTCTCTTTTTGATGATTTGCAAATCTACAATATCATCAGGCACAACGCCCTCTTCTACAAAGATAACGGTATCATTGTAGCGAAGCAAGCATTTGCCACCAGAAACCGCTTTTTCTATGCGGATTTCAGTAATTAGCGGAAGTTTCTTTTTATTTCTCATATTTTTCTCAAAAATAATTTTTTTTTTCGTAACATTCTCTTTATATTTGGAAAAATTATTTAAAACCAAAGAATCAATCTTACTAAAAGATAAATCAACTCAAATCTTTAATTACTAATTTCTATGAAAAAAATATATCTTTTCTTGTTGCTACTTTTTGCAAGCATAACAGGATACGCTTCTCACTTGGTAGGTGGTGATTTGCGTGTGGTCTTTAGAAATCAAACAGCTGCTGGACCACTTTACCGTATTGTTTTCAATCTCTATTACAATGATGGACCAGCTCCTGCGGGAGTCGTTCCTTTACCACAAGTTGCCATACTTGTCATAACAAGTAAGCGTACGGGAGCAACTGTCGGTAATAATGTTACAGTTCAAAAACGTAGCCGTATATCAACCACGTACCCCAATGTTAGTCCAGGTTGTCCTACTACAAGTGTTGTTAATACAGGAATTTATTTATATGATGTAGAACTTGTGTTAGATCCTGCTATTTATAACGAAATAGAAGGTTACTACGTTACTTGTATAACAACAGATTTTCTAAATGCCAGAAATAGTGCTGTTATTAACATACAACCCAACAGCTTTGCTTATTATACAGAGTTTCCACGTGTTACAAATAGTGGTGTTGCTCCTTTTAGTTCTTTTGTTAATTCTTCTCCAGATTTTGGTTCATTGAAAGGTGATTATTTATGTATCAATCAGCCTTTTAGTGCAGATTATTCTACTACTGACATAGATGGTGACCAACTTGAATATGATCTTGTAGATCCTTTGGATACAGCACCAAGTACGCCAAGTACTTGGCAACCAGGCTATTCCCTTGATAACATTTTTGGTGTTGTTTCTATTGCCAATAGAATGCGTATTGATAGACTTACTGGACTTGTAACAGTAACCCCCAATGCCGCTGGTTTATTTGCTTTTTCAGTTCGTTGCACAGAAAGGCGCAATGGTGTAAAAATAGGAGAAGTACGTCGTGAGTTTCAGTATTTAGTGCGTGCTACTTGCGACCCTGCCCTTATACCAGTTCCAAGTGTGCCTGGTCTTAATACTACTAGTACTGGTGCTTATATCTTAGATTTAAATAATAGCTCATTATTTAAACTAGAAGTAAAAGCAAGTAATAATAAAAAAATACGTAATGTACAGATTATCCCTCAAAGTGCTAATCTTAATGAAAATGACCTTGCAAAAATCAGAGTAAGAACAGAAGGAACAGGCACAGGACCTGCAGGACTTCCTCCGACTGTTGCATTGGGCGACCCTAATTTACTATTGAGTATCAATCCGCTTGGTATTGCTAATCTGATAATTGAATGGAGTGAATGTCTTTACAGTAAGACTGCTACTAATACCTATGATTTTGATTTGATTATTACGGATAATAGTTGCCCTAATGCTAATACTTCTACTACCAAAATAAAGCTAAAGGTTCTTCAAAGAAACAATCCTGCGCCTAAATGGGAGATTATCAATACCAAAAACATAGCCATTATAGACCAATATGGTAGCATCAATGCCACAAGTACACCTATTCTTGCAACTGGAAAAGATACTGTAAGGTTTACGGTAGTGGGTAGAGATATTGGAGATATGTTGCGTATTAGGGCAAGAGCTGCTAGTGATGGCGAGTACTTTACTTTTACGCCCAAAGGCATAAAATATACAACGCCACAACTCGTAGCAAAAGATGTTGTTTATTCAGATTTTGAGTGGGTACCTACTTGTGATTTGGTACGTAAAAATGGACGTAGAGAAGAGATAGTGATAGATATTTTTATTGAAGAAAGAACAAGTTGTGATAAATTGCGCACCACATTAAAAGTAAAACTTATCCTTGAAGATAATGGTGTTACATCTGATTATCAACCAGTTAATGTGATTACGCCAAATGGAGATGGTAAAAATGAATTTTATACGCTTTCAGAGCTTAGAAATGCTACTTGCCTTTATAAGTTCAAGAAGATAAGTATTCATAATAGGTTTGGAAAAGAAGTATTCCAATCTGGAGATGAAAAATTTGCTTGGAATGCAGAAGAATATCCAACGGGTTTGTATTACTACCGCATAGAGTATGACAACTACGAGTACAAAGGTAGTTTGCAAGTACTTAGATAAAAAACAAGTTTTCCTAATAAAAATGGTTATCAAATTTTTGATAACCATTTTTATTTTCCAATTTTAAGGGGAGTAATTATATTATTGAATTTGTTTCAGAAATGCCATTGTATCCACATTATCAGCGTAGTCTTGTAGGCGTGGGTGTTGTGCTTGCCCAAAATCAAAACTATTTCCAGCATTACTATCAAAAAAAGCATCTTTTGAAACAATACATTGTATTTTCTCTTGATTTTTGCTAATAATTTCTTTTAAGTGTTGGTCATTTTCATAAAATTCATAGAAAAGCATAGCAATTGGCGAGGCTATTTCTGTGCTTTCCGAGAGAATTAAAAAATTATTGTCATAATGTTTTATCTTTTTGATAAGATAAATTGCTTTGTTATAATCATAATTGTTGGCGTATTTGTTGTAGATATAAATGTCCTCAAAAACTTGTATTGTATCATAAAAAGGCACAAAACTGGGTGTTTCTTCATAATTTTTGGGTACATAAATTTTAGCTACATTCCTACAACCAAGCCCAAAATAAGTAAAAATATCTTCTCCCAATTTCAAAAAATCTTCTTTGGTTTCCGTTCCATTAAAAATAGCCACAGAATGTCGGTTTTTGCGGATAATATGTGGTTTTTTGGCAAAATAATATTCAAAATAACGTGCTGTATTGTCGCTTCCTGTGGCTATAATAGCATCAACGTCATTCATACGTTCTACAAAATGGATATTTTGTTCTATTTCAGGTAAAAACGAGGTAAGTTTTTTGAGAAGAAAAGAAATAATAGTTTCGTCGTCAGAGCTAAGTTTTGCGTGCAAAATATGCCCTGAAATAAGCACACAAAGAGCATCGTGAAAGCCAACAGCAGGAATGTTGCCCGCCATTATAACACCTATTTTTTTAGGATTTTGGTTTATTTGAGGTAAATCATATTTATCTATCCAGTTTTGCAAATTATCCTTTTGGAGCATTTGAGAGATACTTTTTAGCATAATAAGCGTATTTTGGGGCAAAAACCAAGCATTTTTAGCTTTCGCATAAAGGCAAAGTTCTTGTAATTCTTCTGTATTATCTGCTAAAGATTTCTCTAAAAAAAGTCCTAAGGCTGAAAAAGCGTTTATTCTATCTGAAAGTGTCATTTTTGTTGTTATAAATACTTAAAAAACTTCCCGAAAGTTGGAAACTTTCGGGAAGTTACAAACTTAATAAGTTGCCTTAATCTTTGCCATTTGGTTGATGCGTTGCATTGCAATACGCATTGCAGCTTCTTGTGTATTGATATTTTCTTTTTCAGCTACTTGAAAGATATTTTCAGTATATTGATAAATCTTCTCTGCTTGCTCGTAGGCACGTTCTTGGTTATAAACAGGCATGGAAATCTCACAATAAACATTCATTATTCCCCCAGCATTGATAAGAAAATCAGGCACATACGCAATGCCTTTGGCAAGACAAGCATCACCGTGAATTTTCTCATCTTTTAGCTGATTATTAGCAGCCCCAGCAATGATTTTGCATTTCAAACGACTCAAAGTATCATCATTGATAGTTGCTCCTAGCGCACAGGGTGCGTAAATATCAATATCCAAATCATAAATCTTGTCTTTATCTACCACTTCTGCACCATATTTGGTGGCAACATTTTTCAGAATATCATCATAAATATCAGAAATAAAAACTTTTGCTCCTTCTTTTGCCAAATGTGCTACAATATGCTCACCTACATGTCCTACGCCTTGCACAGCAATTTTTTTGCCTGCCAAACTATCAGAGCCATAGACTTTTTTTGCAGCCGCTTTCATTCCCATGTACACGCCATAAGCGGTTACGGGGGAAGGGTCGCCACTTCCGCCCAAACTTTTAGGCTTTCCTGCTACATATTTGGTTTCCATAGCAATATACTCCATATCTTGCGTACCGACCCCCACATCTTCAGCAGTGATGTACTTTCCGTTAAGATTTTGGACAAATTTACCAAAAGAACGAAAAAGCCCCTCTGACTTATCTTTGCGTGCATCTCCAATAATAACGGCTTTTCCACCACCAATATTTAGCCCTGAAATAGCGTTTTTGAAGGTCATACCACGAGAAAGGCGCAAAACATCACGCAGGGCATCAGCCTCATTAGCATACGCCCACATACGAGTACCGCCTGCCGCAGGTCCTAAAACCGTATTATGAATAGCAATAATGGCTTTTAAGCCTGTTTCTGGGTCATTGCAAAAGACGACTTGCTCGTGATTATATTCAGAAATCTGTCCGAAAACAGTGTTAGTTATTTCCATTAGAATTATTTTAGAGGATTTTAAAGGGATTTTAGTAAAGTAGAATAAAAAATTATTCAAAAATTTATTCGTTGATTTTAAATTTCTACAAAAATAATAGAAAAATTAGCTAAAAAATATTTTTGATGAAAATAATTCTAAAAAACTATAATTTGCCAATAATAATGGCAAATATAAATACAAAAATTATTTTTTGTTTTTTGGGTGTGATATCTGTATCTTTGCGTTTGGAAATAATTGTTTCGCTTAAAACCAACACTAATATGAATGTACATAAAGTTTCTGATGTCATCAAAGCAGGTGGCATAGAAAAATACGCCAAACTCAAAGGTTTGAAAAGTGTTTCTGCAAAAATTGCGGGTTCTATAGAATTCACGGATAAAGAATGGAAAAAGATGTTAAAACTAATGAAAGAAGACTAAAATGGCTATTATTTTTGATACAAATATTTTAGTGCATTTGGTTAGAGATAACAGTCTTGACAGTCAGCGTATAAGGCAAATAGTTAATCCCACAGTTGAATTAGAATATATTTCTATTGTAACGGTGGGAGAATTGTACTCTTTTGCACTCCAAAATGGTTGGGAAAGCGCAAAAATCAACAAAATGAATAAAGAACTAGATTCTGTTACGCAATTTGGTATTTCTGAAGAAAGTGTTTTGAGAAGATACGCAGAAATAGACGCTTTTAGCAAAAGAAAAATCCCTAGTAATCTTTTGCAGGGAAGCGCAAGAAAAATGGGCAAAAATGACCTCTGGATAGCGGCAATAGCCTCTATTTTGGAACTTCCTCTCGCCACCACAGACAAAGATTTTGACCATTTGCACAATATTTATTTGGAGGTGCAATACCACAATCCAGATAATTTGTAAGACCTAAACAATTTTTTATGAAATATTTTTTTACTTTAATTAGCTTTTTGCTGACTTTTTCTTCTTGTTCCAACTCATCAGAGGCTTTTCTGTTGAAAGGGCGTGAACTTATGAAAGAGAAAAAATTTGTGGAGGCAATAGAGGCACTCAACAAAGCAATAGAAAAAGACGAAAAAAATGCAGCTGCTTTCAATACTCGTGGAGTGGCTTATTTTGAGCAAAATGATTTTTCAAATGCTTTGCAAGACTATAATCAAGCCATAAAACTAGCTCCAAAAGACTACAAACCACTTTTTAATAGGGCAGAAACCTACAAAGCACAAGGCAACAAAGAAGAGGCACTAAAAGATTATTCTACAGCTATTTTGCTCGCACCACAACAAGGAAATGCTGCTGGAATTGCCGCTGGAACTGCCCTTGCAGACCTTTACAACAACCGTGGCGCAATACAAAATGAGCTAGGAAACAAAGAAAAAGCCCTTGCAGACTTTGATAAAGCTGTTTCTATCAATATAAATGATAGAAATGCCGTTTATAACAGAGGAAACATATATTATAACCTTAAAGACTACGAAAAAGCCGCAAAAGATTTTGCGAAATCAACGGAAATAGATGCAAAATTTGATAAGGGTTTTCATAGTTTAGGAACTACTTTTTTGCTTTTGAAAGATAATGAAAAAGCCTGTTTAGCATTTCTCAAAGCTGAAAAACTAGGAAATATTGTCGCAAAAACAGATAGGGCAGAAAACTGCAAATAAGTGGGGAATTGTGAATGAATACAAAATTTTGACAATCAAATGATTATGTAGTTTTTGACTAAAACAAAAATTAACTACAGAAATTTACAAACTATTCCAAAAAATCAGAAAGAAAACCGCCGTCAAGTAGCTCCAAAGGCAACTAAAACAAATATGCACAATGGTTTCAAAGGTTTTGCCTCGCCAAAGTGCAGAAGAATATACAAAAAACTGAAAAAATAGCCTACAACCCCAAAAAACAAACATCCCAAAGGCTATTTTGTGCCCTAATTTTGTGCTAATAATCTCCTCATACGCACTCATGCACAAAAAACCCATCAAAAATACCACGAGTGCCACAAAAAACGTATGCACATACATTAGTTGCCTGCTTAGAAGGTTTAGGGAAGAAAGTTCGGTTTTCCACTTAAAATAAACAGGGAAAATTACGTGAATAACAGCCAGTATCATTAGCAAAAAACCTATTATTTGGAGTTGTAAAGCCATTTTTTGTGCTAGTTTTTTATATTGATTTTAGGTTTTTCTACTTCTTTTCAAGGATAAAAATAGATACAAAAGGCGTGTGTTTTACTTCTTGTTTGATATTAAAATGGCTACTCTGAAAAGTGTTTTTCCAAGTTATTTTTTTATGAAAATGTAGAAAACCAACTGTATAAGCCATAAAATTGGGCAAATCTTGTAAATGTTCTACTAAAATAACTTTGCCATTTTCTTTAATAATCCTATTCAATTCACTAAAAAAAGTGTTTCTTTCATTTTCTTCTCTGATTTCGTGTGCAGAAAATATCAAAAAAGCTACATCTACACTATTTTTTTCTAATGGAATATGATTTGTAGTGATATTTTGTGTATTTGGAAACGCTGGATAGGCTTTTCTTGCTCGTTTGATAGAAATTTCTGTATGTTTTGTTTCATCATAAAAATCAAAAACTTGTAAATTTTCAAATTGATGCTGATTTTTTAGCAAAATACTTGTTTCATCAAAACCCGCATTGATATTGATAATATTGCTTTGTAGCGGAATTTGAAGGTTTTTTATCCAAGAAAAACTATACAAATCAGAAAAATCATACACATAAGCAGATATAAACAGAGAAATAAGCGTTGGCAAAAGCACCAAAAATGCTATCAATAATAAATAAATACTATACATTTCCCCTAAAAATGTAACCAATAATACCAAAAATATAATAAATAATCCAGAAAGCAAATAAAAATGCCAATTAAAACGGATAATGTTTAATACGCCTTGTAGGGGCTTTCGTTGTGTAGTATTTTTCATTTGATTTTCATTTTATAATATTGATTATCAATATATTATCTTCATTCACAATTTCTAATTCACAATTTCTAATTTCTAATTTACAATTCACCATTATTTTTCCATTGTTCAATTTTGCCCTTTTTCCAGAAATACGGAATATTCTCTACCACAAAAGCATTAGCAAGTACCAAGTCTTTGATATTGAGCGTTTTAAGAAATCCTACTTCTTGATGTCGCACACTTACAGGCGTAGGTGTCCAGTCTTCACGCACTCCTTCCACAATGGTAACATTATGATTTTCAGCATTATAAGAAAAAGTAAAAGGCAAAGGACCTGCAAAACGCCTAGCTTGTTTCCAATCTTTGAAAGGAGAGTTTTCAGGAAGTTTTGCAGTAGTATTATCCACTATATTATCAGCTAGATTATCAGTATTTTTGCGTTGTATTTCAATAGAAAAACTGGACTTTTTGGAAGTTATTTGGATATTGGTGGTATTTTCTGTGGTATTTTTGGTATTTGTTTTAGTGAGATTTATGTCTGTATGAGAATATTTGTATTTGGTAAAGAAATTACCCAAAAGTTGCATTTTTTTCTTATCTGTTTCAGATTTGAGGATGTATAAGCCTCTCAAACGCTTTCCTGCATTGTTTTTGTACCTTACAAACACACGAAAACCAATTAGAAAAAAATCATTTCCTAAGAACGCAGGAAACCCTTTTGGTCTTAAATTCCTCGTTTGCACCATTGCAACGGCAATAAAAGCCCATTTTTTGCCTAGCTCATCTTCAAACATATCAAGCTCAAGACAGGGCGGAATAAGGTGTTTTAGTTGTTCTTCTGGAGCAGCAAAAGTCAAAACAATGGAGCTATCAAAGTGCGCCTGCACCGCAAAAGGGCTATTTCGTAGGAAAGAAAACATAGTTTTAATTGTGAATTGTAAATGTTGAATTTTGAATGAATACAAACGTATCCTAAACCATATTTAATCTACTTTCTGCAACACAAAATTATCATAATAAACGAGCATAGCAAACGCCAAAGCAATAAAAATATTGGTTTTCCCAAATAATAAAAGCTCTGGCGCAAGCAAAAACTCTACAATATTCATCAAAATAACAATAAAAATCTGCGTAGACGCACAAATATTGCGCTTAAAACGGCTCACAATCCAGATAACCATCACGAGTTCTGCAAAACCTATCATTTTTGTAAGCACAGGCGCATACAAAGCATATTCTTTGCTGAAAGTGATAGTCAGTATTTTTGTAACAATTTCCTCGTGGCGTGGCACAAATGCCAATATTTTACAAAAAAGTCCATTTACAAACCATACAAGCACAGTTATTGAGGTAAGAATGACAGAGATGTTTTTTCTAGAAATCATTTTTAGAATTTTATTTATCAAATGTAATATTTACAGAACACCATAAAATCACTCAAAATCTTTCCAATTTCCCTGCCAGTCGTAATATTCTAAGGCATTAAAGTTCTTTTTATAATCATAAAAAGAGCTTTCTCTGTGTGCATAACCCAAATATAAATATTTTTTATCACTTTTGATAGCATATTCAATTTCCACGAGCAAAGTATGAATACCAGGGCTACGCTTTGAAAAATCCGTATCAAACATTGCAAACACACTAGAAACGCTTTCAAAGGCATTATCTATAAAACTTACGGCATAAAGTTTATTGTTTTCGTAAAGTTGAATTTCTTGTGTGTGTGTGGGCGCAGTTGCAGGGGTACGAGAGAGAAAATTATAAATGCTACCTGGTCTGTTACGCTCAAAACGCAGTCGGTGTTTTTCAAAAATAGCTGTTTTTTCTGGTGTAATATGGGCATCAGCAATGATTGTGGTGATGTCTTGGTTTTGTCTTAAAACTTTTTTCTGACTATTTCTGTAAGAAAATTTTTCCAAATTGATGCGTAAAGGCACAATATCCCAAACTTCACCATTTTCTTGGATACCCGTCATATTTCTAAAAAAATAATCTCCAAAATGCCTCCAAGCATCAGCCAAAAGCACATCTAACTCTTTGGGAGCAATATTTTGCGCAAAAAAATATTTATCTTCTTTTTTCATTTTGGACTATTAAAATAGTTATACTCTATTCGTACCTCGTACTTCACACTTCGTACCTAAAAATTAGTCTTCTAAAAAATTATTGATAAAAGTAGCCTTCAAAATCAGCCAAATGAGCCAAAAAACAACTGCCCACGCAAGATAAACCTGATAAAAATCTCGTGTTTGTGTGTTGCGAGTTTCTAATATTTCTGTGGTTTCATATTTTGAAATTTTAGCAAAAATTTCTTGTAGCGTTTCGTTATTTGCAGCCCTAAAAAATGACCCATCAGCGGTTTTAGCAATATTTTTGAGTGTAGTTTCGTCTATTGTATTGTCGTCATACAACATAATTCCTTGTTTATCTTTGCCTATTGGTACTTTTCCTTGCTTTCCAATAAGAATTGTATAAATTTTGATATTATATTGTTTAGCAAGTTGCGCAGCAAGTTGTGGGTCTAAATTTCCTGCGGTATTGTCGCCGTCACTAAGTAGAATCATTACTTTTGATTTGGCATCAGAGATTTTCATACGGTTGGTAGCTACTGCAATAGCACTTCCAATAGCAGTACCTTTTTTTTGTATCAAAGAAAAATCTATTTCATTGATAAAACCCTCCAAAAGTGTATAATCAGTTGTGAGAGGCACTAATGAAAAGGCTTCACCTGCAAAAACGACAAGCCCAATTCTGTCTGAAAACCGCCCGTTGATGAAATCTTGCGCTACTTTTTTAGCAGATTCTAAACGGTTTGGTAGCAAATCTTCTCCTATCATAGACTCTGAAATATCCAAAGCAAGCACAATATCAATACCTTCTGAAAAGCGTTCTATACGTGTATTTACCTTTTGAGGGCGTGCAAGTGCCAAAACAACCAGCATCAAAACTAACCCTAAAAGAATATCTGGCAAAAACCGCAACAAGCTAATAGGCTGAAATTTAAGTTTTTGTGTAGAAAGTGCGCTTGAAAGTTTTTGTTTTAGTGGCATAGCCAGCAACCAACGAAACACAAACAAAAAAGGGACAAGAATCAGCACGTAAAGCACATAATTATTTTCCCAAGTGTATTCACCCAACAAATACGGTGAAAACCAAGCAATATCGTACCAAATTTTATCCAAGTAATATATGATATATGATATATGATGTATGATATATTTTTTGTCGTGAAAAACTATATTTTACATCACACATCATATATCATATATCACACATCAAATTTGTTTTCTATAAAAAAGTGTAGAGCAATTTGTGGGACACAAAATATCTTCTGCTACTTCTTTTATGTCTTTTACGGTGATATTTGCCAACATATTTTCCTCCTCATTCACCATTTCAATCTTACCGAGTGCGGCAAAATACGCCAAATTCATAGCTCTATTTAAGAGTTCTACTTCTGAAAAAAGTATTGTAGAAATAGCTTTATTTTTGACTTTTTCTAGTTCTATTTCTGATAAATTTTCCATCAAAAATTCATCTACAACGGTTTCAATAGCTTTATTAGCCTCTTCTAAGGTAATATTATCATTCAAATTTCCCTGAATAACCAAAAGCCCCGCATCAATAGAACCAGAAATATAAGCACTCAATTCGTTGAAAAGTGGGTTTTGTTTGACGAGTTTTTGATACAAACGGGAAGATTTGCCACGCCCCAACATATCACCAATCAAATCAGCTACATAATAGTTTTTATCCAGTCTGTTAGGCATTTTGTAGGCTTTATAGATAGCATTTTGTGGCACTTTTCCAAAAATTTCTCCTATTCTTGCCTCCGTTTGTTTCTCTTCTTGCGGAATGTCACGTACATAAGGCGCACCCGCAGGAATAGGCGCAAACCATTTTTCTGCTAACTCCTTGATTTGTTGGGTACTTACATTGCCTGCAACTACTAAAATTGCATTATTGGGGATATAAAATTTCTTAAAAAAGTGCTTTACATCGTCCATAGTGGCATCTTCAATATGCGCAATTTCTTTGCCAATAGTTGCCCAACGGTAAGGGTGCTTTTTGTACGCAAGTGGGCGCAAATGTAGCCACGCATCACCGTAAGGCTGATTTAGGTAGCGTTGCTTAAACTCTTCAATAACTACTTTTCGTTGCGTTTCCAATGATTTGTCATCAAAATTAAGTGAAAGCATACGGTCAGACTCTAGCCAAAAAGCCGTTTCTAGGTTGCTCACAGGCAGAGTAATGTAATAATTGGTGATGTCGTTTGAGGTAAAAGCGTTGTTTTCACCGCCAACCTGCTGCAAAGGCTCATCAAACACAGGAATATTGACAGAGCCACCAAACATTAAGTGCTCAAAAAGGTGTGCAAAACCTGTTTTGTTTTCGTCTTCATCTCTCGCCCCCACTTGATAAAGTAGGTTGAAAGCTGCTATAGGCGTTGTTTTGTCTTGATGTATGTAAACTTGCAACCCATTTTCTAGGGTGAATTTTTCGTAAGAAATCATTAGTTATGTTAAATTATCCTACCACAAAATTAACAAAAAAAGAGAGAAAAATAAGTTTTTTTTTGCTTTTTTGGAATAAACATTAAAAATGTCCTCACTTGGAAATAATGAAGGTGCAAAGAACAAAAGAACAAAATCATAAAAAAACATATTGAAAATAATTATTTTTGGCACTAAAATTGTTGTTTATTTAGTTAGAAGCTTCTATTTAATTTTCTTCTAATCCTAATTATTTTTCCTAATGGAACACACAGGGCAGGTAGTAACACCAGTAATGTTAATTTCTGATTAATATTGTTCTCCAAGTGGAAATAATACATTGCTCTATGTTCCGTAGGTACGACCTACGGCTATTAATATTAAACCC
>JAYVGJ010000472.1:0-2532 GCA_043772375.1 Raineyaceae bacterium
GTCTTTGAGAAGTCCCATTTGCCAATACCTATTGATTTGTGTCAATGTGGCATCAGCAGAGCGTGGTGTCCATATTTCAGTAGAATTTACTTTTGTATAAGTATTATGAAGTTCCATTGCTAGCTCTAACAAATCAGCAGGAATAAGATTTACATCAAAGCTAACATCATCAAATTCAGGGAGTTGCAATACAGAACGTAGCCAAGCAAACATCTTAAAAGCAGCGTGTTCTTTGTGTTTGAAGTGGTAAAAAAGAGGTACATCATCAGCGGCATAAATAAGTTGTCCATCTTCTTTGCTTACTTTATCAAGTACAATAAGTAAACCTTCTAAATATTTTTTAAAAGTTGCCATTGAGTTAAGTACCTGATAATCAAATACTGTATTCTGTTCTTGTATAGGTAATAGGGAAGTGAGTGGTATCTGATAATGTTTGCACAAAAGAACGGCTTCATCAAGGCTAAGTGCAGAAACCCCTCTTATGCGTCTGTATGCACTATCATTACTAACTCCAAAAAGTTCTGCCATCACAGCTACCATATCAAATGTACCTTCAATACTAGCACTACTCTTTATTTCGTGCAAAAACTGCTTTTGTATAGGAAAACCTGTATCTTCTAAGGTAATTTCTTTTTTTTCTTTTTTTGATGCTTCCTTTTCTGGAGCGGGTCCTACAAAATCTTTTCTTCTTCTTCCCATAAAATAATTATTTCTGTTGTATATGATGGCTAAAATTCTGCTACAAAAGTAAAGATAATTCTTGTAATATCTACATAGTTGCAGTTTTTTTGTGAAAAAAATATTATTATTGACTATTTTCTTGTTTTTTTATGATAAAATGCTAATTTTGAAGTTTAAGTAAGTTGTTCAAATTAGTTTATGTTCTGATTTGACCAAAAAACATCTAATCATTTGATTATCAAAGTTTTGTATTCATTTACACTAGCAATTGCTAATTCAAAATTAAAAATTCACAATTAAAAATTCACAATTACTTAACTTCTTAATGTCAGAAAAAGTACATTTTATAGCTATTGGCGGTAGTGCAATGCACAATCTTGCCCTTGCACTTGCTCAAAAAGGGCATCAAGTAACAGGTTCAGATGATGAGATTTTTGAGCCTTCACGCACTCGTTTAGCCAATGCTAACCTCTTGCCTGCTGAAATGGGCTGGTTTCCTGACAAAATAGACAAATCCTATGATGCCATCATTGTAGGTATGCACGCACGCAAAGACAACCCAGAGATAGTAAAAGCTCGTGAGCTAGAAATCCCTGTGTATTCTTATCCAGAATATATTTATGCACAATCAGTTGATAAACAACGAGTGGTGATAGGCGGAAGTCACGGAAAAACGACCATTACGGCTATGATTATGCACGTTTTGAAGTACAATAACCGTAAATTTGACTTTATGGTAGGCGCACAAGTGGAAGGATTTGATGTAATGGTAAAACTTTCAGATGATGCAGCTATGATTATCCTAGAAGGCGACGAATATCCTGCCTCTCCCCTCGCTCCAAAACCTAAATTTTTGTATTACAAACATCATATTGCGCTGATTAGTGGCATTGCTTGGGACCATATCAATGCTTATCCAACAGAAAACGACTATGTCCGTCAGTTTGACAAATTAGCTGATGCCACGCCAAAAGGTGGTGCATTGGTCTTCAATGATGACGACCATTTAGCGCACATTATTTGCCAAAGAGAACGTGAAGATGTCTTACAAGTGCCTTACAGCACGCACCCACACAAAATTATCAATGGGAAAACTTTTTTGGAAACCTCAAAAGGACAAGTTTATATTGAAGTTTTTGGAGAACATAACCTCAAAAATCTTGCTGGCGCAAAATCCATTTGTATGCGTCTTAATGTTACTGAAATGGAGTTTTATAACGCTATTTCTACTTTCAAAGGTGCTGCCAATAGGCTGGAACTTTTAGGGCAAAATGCTCAAACGAGTGTTTATAAAGATTTTGCTCACGCACCATCTAAGCTAAAAGCCACCACGCGTGCCGTAAAGAAACAATTTCCTGAAAGAAAGTTAGTTGCTTGTATGGAACTTCATACGTTTAGTAGCCTTAATAAGGAGTTTTTGCGCCAGTACAAAGATAGTTTTGCAGCAGCTGATGTGGCAGTTGTCTATTTCAATCCGCAAACAGTAGCACACAAAAACCTTGAAAGTATTTCTTTTGAAGACATTAAAAAAGGCTTTAATGATACTAATTTGGTTATTTTTGATGATAGTGAAAAACTAAAAGAATATTTGCTTGCTCAGAATTGGGCAAATAAAAACCTACTTTTGATGAGTTCTGGCAACTATAATAATATCAATACCAAAGATTTGAGTATGAAAATTGTAGGATAAGGAAAGTATACGAGAAACGGCTTAGATTTCGGAAAAGTTTTCTAGTCGTAGTGTCCCACTACACCCCCAGTAATGTTAATTTCTGATTTTAAAAAATGATTAATATTTTATTTATTGTATTAAAACCCTGAAAGGGTTTAATATTAATAGCCGTAGGTCGT
>JAYVGJ010000473.1:0-9113 GCA_043772375.1 Raineyaceae bacterium
GGACAAGCTAATATACTCAACGGACAAGCTAATATACTCAACGGACAAGCTAATATACTCAACGGACAAGCTAATATACTCAACGGACAAGCTAATATATTCAACGAACAAGTTAATATACTCAACGAACAAGCTAATATACTCAACGGACAAGCTAATATACTCAACGAACAAGTTAATATACTCAACGAACAAGTTAATAACTCCAACAGGCAAGATAATAAATCCAACAGAATCAATAAAAGTGTAATCATTTAAACAAATTTTAAACTTAAATCATAAAAAAAATGACACAGTTATCAAAAGTAGACCAATTAAAATCAGATTGGGCAAATAATGCTCGTTGGACAGGCGTTTTGCGTCCTTATACGGCAGAAGAAGTATTAAAACTTCGTAGTAAAGTAGAAATTGAATACAGCATTGCAAAGATGGGCGCAGAAAAACTATGGAAACGCCTAAAAAGTCAGTCGTATGTAGCCGCATTAGGCGCAATGACAGGCAATCAAGCCATACAAGAAGTGGCAGCAGGACTAGAAGCAATTTATTTAAGCGGTTGGCAAGTGGCGGCTGATGCCAACGTAAGTGGTCAGATGTACCCAGACCAGTCTTTATATCCTGCAAACTCTGTTCCAGAGGTTGTAAAGAAGATAAATAATGCATTATTGCGTTGCGAACAGATAGATAGCGTTTCAGGTGATAACACAAAAGATTGGATGCAACCTATCGTGGCTGATGCTGAAGCTGGTTTTGGTGGAAATTTGAATGCTTTTGAGTTGATGAAATGGATGATTGAGGCAGGTGCAGCAGGCGTACATTATGAAGACCAACTTTCAAGCGCAAAAAAATGTGGACATCTTGGCGGAAAAGTGCTTGTACCAACGCAAGAAGCAATAAATAAGCTAATTGCAGCCCGTTTGGCGGCTGATGTCTGTAATGTTCCCACGCTTATTGTGGCACGCACAGATGCAGAAGCGGCAAACCTTATTACAAGTGATATAGACCCAAGAGATGCTGATTTTATCACAGGAGAAAGGACTGCTGAGGGCTTTTATTATGTAAAAAATGGCTTAGAACAATGTATTTCAAGAGGGCTTTCGTATGCGCCTTATTGTGATTTGCTTTGGATGGAAACTTCAAAACCTGATTTGGAGGTAGCTAAACAATTTGCGGAGGCTATTCACGCACAATTCCCTGATAAAATGCTTGCTTATAATTGCTCTCCTTCCTTTAATTGGGCAAAATATTTGAGCGTAGCAGAGATGCAGACGTTTAGAGAAGACCTTGCGGCACTTGGCTACAAGTTTCAGTTTATTACGCTGGCGGGTTTCCACGCCCTCAATACGTCTATGTTTGAGTTGAGTAAAGCCTATAAAGCTAAGGGAATGGCAGGTTTTTCAGAACTCCAAGAACGTGAATTTGCTTTGCAAGAAGACGGTTTTAGGGCAATCAAACACCAAACATTTGTAGGAACAGGCTATTTTGATGCCGTTCAAAGCACTATTCAAACTAATTCTTCAACTGTTGCAATGAAAGAAAGCACAGAAACAGCACAATTTCACTAGGATTTAAAGGAAATTACGTATTATTTTTAAAATTGATTAAATTATGCCTGTATCATAATGCAGGCTAATTTAATCAATTTTGATTTTAAAAACTTAAATGTATATCAAAATCATTCAATATAATATCTAATTCTTTTAGAAAGCGGTTTCTTATATATTTTTCCTGACGTATTGCAAGGCTGTCTTCTTTTTCTCCCATTTGTGTATATCTTTTGATTTGTGTATTACAAATCTCTATTTGTTCCAAAAGTTGCAAAATAGCTACTTGATTGGGTTTTCTTTCTAAAATTTCCATATTTTATCTTAAATTAAACTATTCCAGCGCATTCAAAGAAATAATTTCTTTTACCCACGAAAGAGAACGCATATAAGCCAGCGTAAGCGCACGCACACTAGAATCCATCTCATAAAATTGGCACGCAAGAGCGTTTTTGCCTAGTCTAGATACGTTCATTGTGGCAATATTGCAGTCATCATTAGACAAAACACTACTAATAAACGCCACACTTCCTTTTACATCATCAGCCAAGATAATCAAAGTATTTAAAGAGGTACTAAAATCAGCCCTAAAACCATTATAAGAGGCAATATTGACAAGTCCGCCGCCTTTGCTTTCTCCTACAAGTTCAATTTCTCTATTTTCTGATTTAACAATGATTTTTACTGTGTTTGGGTGCATTGTAGAGGCATTTCCTGCTGACTTGAAGGTGTATTTTAAACCAACTTTTTCTGCTTCATCAAAAGAAGTTTTAATACGTACATCATCAGTCGCATAATCCAAAAGCCCTGCAATAACTGCCCTGTCGCTACCGTGACCTTCATACGTTTGGGCAAAAGAATTATAAAAAATAATAGTTGCTTCTGTGGGCATTTCACCCAAAATATGCCTTGCAGTACGTCCTATACGCACTACGCCTGCCGTATGCGAGCTGGAAGGACCTATCATAATAGGACCTATCATATCAAAAATACTACTTCTTTCGCTCATTTTGGATTAAATTTTATTGTTCCCCTCTTTTCAAGGAGGGGTTAGGGGTGGTTTGTTAAAATATTCCTTACAAAAATACAAAAAAATAGCACAAAAACTAAAAAATCTTTCTTTTATGATTATATAATACTATATTTGCAGACTTTTTTGTGAAGATTTTAAAAACAAATATTTTAGGCAAATTTTCACAAATTCAAATATAATTACCAATTTAATCTTATCTTAATTTTCTATGGATGCACAAATCCTAATGTATTTAGTACCGCTTATAGGCGTGCTAGGACTGGTTTTTACCTTCGTCAAATCCTCGTGGGTAACCAAACAAGATGCTGGAAATGAGCGTATGCGCTATATTTCAGACGCTATTGCCAAAGGCGCAATGGCTTTTTTGAAAGCAGAATACAAAGTAATGGCGTATTTTGCCATTATTGCCTCCATGTTTCTGTTCTTTTTGAGCTATAACAATGAAAAATCTCACCCAATCATTGTAGGAGCGTTTTTGCTTGGTGCTTTTCTTTCTGCACTAGCTGGTTTTATAGGAATGAAAATTGCTACAAAAGCCAATGTGCGTACTGCGGAAGCGGCTCGTACTAGTCTTGCAAAAGCCCTAAATGTTTCATTTACAGGCGGTAGTGTGATGGGCGTTGGTGTGGCTGGGCTTGCTATTATTGGGCTTGGCTCACTTTTTATATTGTTTTATTTTATGTTCGTAGGTGATGCTGGCGCAAACAGCCACGCTATGGAACGTGCCTTAGAAGTGCTTACAGGCTTTTCTTTGGGTGCTGAAAGTATTGCACTCTTTGCTCGTGTGGGCGGTGGTATCTACACAAAAGCGGCTGATGTAGGCGCAGACCTTGTGGGCAAAGTGGAAGCGGGCATACCAGAAGATGACCCTCGTAATCCTGCAACTATTGCGGATAACGTAGGTGATAACGTAGGTGATGTGGCTGGTATGGGCGCAGATTTATTTGGCTCGTATGTGGCTACAATCCTTGCTACAATGATTTTAGGACGTGAAACAAAGGCAATTACAGATAATTTTGGCGGAATGTCACCAATTTTGCTTCCTATGCTGATTGCAGCTATGGGGCTTATTTTCTCTGTCATTGGTATTTATTTTGTGAAAGTAAAAGAAGGTGGAGATGTGCAGGGCGCACTTAACAGAGGAAACTGGATTTCTGTTATTCTGACGGCTATTGCCTCTTACTTTTTGGTAGATTATTTGTTGCCAAACAACTTAGAACTTCGTGGCTTTGTCTTTACTAAAATGGGCGTTTTCTATGCTATTTTGGTGGGGCTCGTGGTGGGTTCTATTATCTCTATTGTTACGGAATACTATTGTGCAATGGGTAAAAAGCCTGTTTTGTCTATCATAAAACAATCTTCAACGGGTGCAGCAACTAACATTATTGCGGGGCTTGCCGTTGGTATGGAAAGTACAGTTATTCCAATCCTTGTTTTGGCTGCTGGTATTGTGTTTTCTTATAGTTTTGCTGGGCTTTATGGCGTGGCTATTGCTGCTGCTGGTATGATGGCTACAACGGCTATGCAACTTGCTATTGATGCTTTTGGACCTATTGCTGATAATGCAGGCGGTATTGCAGAAATGAGCGCACTTCCTCCAGAGGTACGTGAGCGTACAGATATTTTAGATGCGGTAGGAAACACTACGGCAGCAACTGGTAAAGGTTTTGCTATTGCGTCTGCGGCACTTACTTCTTTGGCGTTGTTTGCGGCATTTGTTGGGATTTCTCAATTAGATGGTATTGATATTTATAAAGCTCCTGTGCTTGCAGGGCTATTTGTGGGTGGAATGATACCATTTATTTTCTCTGCTTTGGCTATTTCTGCGGTGGGGCGTGCTGCTATGAAAATGGTGGAAGAAGTACGCCGCCAGTTCCGTGAGATAAAAGGAATTATGGAAGGAACGGCAGAGCCAGAATACGAAAAATGTGTAGCTATTTCTACTGATGCAGCCATTAAAGAAATGATGCTTCCTGGTGCTATTGCCTTGATTACGCCTATTTTGGTCGGTTTTGGTTTGAAAGGTGTTTTTGCTGATGTTTCTTCTGCAGAAATATTAGGAGGACTTTTGGCGGGCGTAACCGTTTCTGGTGTACTTATGGCTATGTTTCAGTCTAATGCAGGTGGAGCTTGGGACAATGCTAAAAAATCTTTTGAAAAAGGCGTTGAAATCAACGGACAAATGTATTACAAGAAATCAGAGCCACACAAAGCATCTGTTACAGGTGATACCGTTGGCGACCCTTTCAAAGATACATCAGGACCTTCTATGAACATTTTGATTAAGTTGATGTCTATTGTGTCACTTGTTATTGCGCCTTATTTGATAGATAACAACAAAAGTGGTATAATGAAAGTAGAAGAGAAAAAAGTTGAAATTAAGAAAGATGCAGCACCTGCTAATGTGCCTGTAGTTCCTGCAAACAAATAATCTTAAAAGTAAAAAAAAACAAAAAAATCTATCTCAAAAGGATAGATTTTTTTGTTTTTTTGAATAAAAATATTCATAAAACCACCCAAAACACAACTTTTTATCCAAAAAAGCGTATATTTGGCATATCATCTTTTAACACAATAAAATGAAAAATAACCTTAAAAAGTATCTAAAAACCTATTTATTTGTTGCTTTTTGTGCTTTTTTGAGCTTGCAAACCACGCAAGTTTTGGCACAATTTGGCGACCTCAAAAATAAACTCAAAGACAAAACAAACAAAGTAAAAAGTACCACAGGCGTTGATGTGGAGAAAATTGGCAAAAATGCTGTTGTCAATCAAATGAATAAAGGGCGTGCTAGATACGACTCTACCAACTTTTCTATTGCCATTGCTGTAAGTGACGAAACGGGTTTTTATGAGGAGAAAGACCTTTTTAGAGATATTGGCGCAGATAAAATTGCCGCTAATATGTTTATGAATGACGGAAAAGTAAATGCTACCACTTTTGTAGATAACGACCCTTTGCAAGTACCAAAAACCACCAATAATACTGGAGAAATGGCGTTTTCTAGTAGCAAATACGCTACCGCAGAGAAATGTTTTCTTGCCGCTTTGAATGAATATAAAGCATCTGGCGCAGAAAATAGCATTTTTTATAATAAAACACTCTCAAATCTTGGTTTGCTTTATACTGTTACGGCACGAAACGAAGAAGCAGAAAAATATATTAATATTGCACTTGCACAAAAGGAAAAACTTTTGGGCAAAGATAGCCCTGATTATGCTTTTTCTCTGAACAATAAGGCACTTTTATATACCCATCTGGGACAATATGACGAGGCGCAACAACTCATAGACGAGGCACTTTCAATAGTTGAAAAGGCTAATTCTAAGGATAAAATGCCACTGGCTATCCTTCACAACAATAAAGGTTACATTTATCAGACTTTGGGGCGTTTTACGCAAGCAGAAACTACCTACAAAAAAGCCCTAGAAATTGCAGGAGAAGAGTCTGGTGAGAAAAAACCTAATTATCAGCGTATGATGACTAATTTGGCACTTTTGTACCAAGAAACTAACCGTTTTGATGATGCCGACAAGATTTTTCAGAAAGCTATCAAAATCAAAAAAAACCGTTTGGGTACAAAATCTCCTGATTATGCGCATTTGCTTAATCTTGCAGCAGCTAACTTTATGCAAATGAATAAGTTAGATAAAGTAGAAAATTATTTGAAAGATGCAATGAAAATATATGAAGGCAAATTCACAAAAGTAAATCCTGCGTATGCAAAGGCACAAAGCAATTTAGGCGTTTTTTATAGAATAAAAGGTGACTTGAAAAAATCAGAAGAAAATCTAAAAGAGGCTTTGGCTACTCGTTTGGTTGTTTTGGGAGAAAATCATCCAAAAACGCTACAATCAAAAGAGGAACTGGCTATTTTATTTTGGCAAAAAAATGAAGTCGTGGAAGCTGCAAAACTATATAGAGAAGTTTTAAATCAACAAGATGAGTTTATTACAAAATATTTTCCGCCAATGAGTGAGGCTGAAAAAGAGAAATATTGGACACGCCTGCGCCCAACTTATCAGCGTTTTTTTGCCTTTGCAACCACTTTTGCAAAGCAAGACCCACAACTTTTGGTAGATATGTATAATTATCACATCGTAACGAAAGGTATTTTGGTTTCTTCTACCAACCGCATCAAAAAGACTATTTTGGCTAGTAAAGATGCTAAATTGATTGCGGATTATAATGAATGGATTGCTAAAAAAGAACTTTTATCAGGGCTTTACGAACTCTCAAAAGAAGAACTTTTAGAACAAAAAATTGATATAAAAGCCATTGAAAATGAAGCAAATACATTAGAAAAGTCACTTTCTACCAAATCAGATGCTTTTAATAAAGGGTTTAAAGAAGATTTTGCTGAT
Source organism: Raineyaceae bacterium (assembly GCA_043772375.1). Lineage (GTDB taxonomy): Bacteria > Bacteroidota > Bacteroidia > Cytophagales > Thermonemataceae > JANYGM01. The sequence continues at coordinate 6,939 of JAYVGJ010000473.1, forward strand.
TTTGCCAAAATTACTAGCGTACTTGCGCCTGATGAGGCAGCCGTAGAAATTATCAATTTTTATAAATTTGATAAACAACTAACAGATAGTTCGTATTATGCCGCTTTAATAGCAGTAAAAGGCAATAAAACGCCCCAACTTGTGCTGATGACCAACGGAAAATCAATGGAAACTGATGATTTTGCCTATTATAAAAATGCTATTCGTAGCAAAAAAGATAATCAATTTGCTTATAAAGCCTATTGGGAAAGTATTGAGAAGGCTTTAGTAGGCAAAAAGAAAATTTATACTTCTCTTGATGGCGTTTATCATCAGGTAAATATGAATACACTTTTAAAACCAAGTGGAAAATACGTTATTGAAGACCAGAACCTTGTGCTAGTTACTAATACACGTGATATTCCTATGATAAAAAAGCGTGAGAAACTCACTAAACCCAATAAAACTAAAACGGCAGTTTTAATAGGAAATCCTAATTATGGGACTACTGGGGCTATTTCGCCACTTCCAGGCACTAAAAAAGAAGTAGAAGGCATAAAACCCCTGCTTGTGGGTTATAAAACTGTTATTTTGATGGGAAATGATGCATCAGAAACCAAATTCAAGGAAATTGATGATAAAGTTCATCCAACTATCTTGCATATTGCCACACACGGATTTTTTCTTGATGATATGAAAGAAACTGATGGTAAAGTTTTTGGAATTGAAGCAACAAAAGCAAAAGAAAACCCACTTTTAAGAGCTGGTTTGATGCTTGCAGGCTCTGAAGCGGTTGTTGGCGGACTTGCTGACCAAAAAGCACTTAAAGAAACTGAAAATGGCGTTTTGACTGCTTACGAGGTGATGAATATGAATTTGGAAGATACAGAACTTACCATTATTAGTGCTTGTGAAACTGGAAATGGTACTGTGGTGGCTGGTGAGGGTGTTTATGGCTTGCAACGTGCTTTCCAAGTGGCGGGTACTGACGCACTTGTGATGAGCCTTTGGAAGGTTGATGATATGGCAACACAGGAGCTTATGAAGAACTTTTATCAGGCACTTGTGGCAAATGGTGGCAACCGTTCTACTGCTTTCAAACAAGCACAATTAAAACTAAAAGAAAAATACAAATCTCCTTATTTCTGGGGAGCTTTCGTAATGGTAGGATTTTAGTAATGAGTGTGAAGTGCTTTAGGAATGGAAATTAAATAACTTTTTTGATAATAAGTAGGTTTTTGCAATTAGTTTATGTTATTCAAATTTTTGATAAAAATGGCTAAAGTGCCTTCACAAGCAACAAAAATATTAAAATGCTTTGGTGAGTTTTAGCTGAATTTTATTCAATAAAAAACCTTCACCAGGGGCTTGTGTGAAGGTTTTTTGTTAGTTTTTTATAGTGTTTTGATATTATTAATAATTTTTTTTCGTGTTGTTAGTGTTTTTCTTGGTTTTTTAATGATTTTTTCCTCTATTGGAAGCATCTGAGAAACAACTTTATTATATTTCAACATAGTGATAATATAGTCGTCTGCATCTTTAAAAGTACCATCTTTGAAAAGTATATCTGGTACATAATGTATTTCTTTACCTACTTTGATGTTCATATTGATTATAGACTAGAATATTAGGCTTCCTGCGAAAGTATAATTAGATAACGACATTGTTAATTTGTGAATTTTTACGTAGGCGTTTGATTTATCAAAACGCTGTTTTGGGACAAAACAAATGGTAGAGAACAAACTGCACTAAAAAATATTTTTTTGAAAAATAAATTCCACGCAATTTGTTCTACGTAACTGCTCTACGTAATTTGTTTTGTGCCAAAACACCACTTGATAAATCAAGAGGCTACGAAATTCAGAATACAATTTATCAATGTCGTTATCTAAATTAGCAAAGAAACTATTTATACTGCAAAAGGGAAGGATTTAATATTCATAGCCGTGACTAGCAATTGCTGGTGTCGTAGTTATGGAACGTGGTAATAATGTATTTAAGAACCCAATTAACAATGTCTTTATCTAAATATTTGTGAATAAATTGATGCCAAATAATTAGGGTGTAGGACAAGTTGTATTTGTAGGGGCTGGGCTCGCCCCCAGTAATGTTAATTTCTGATTTTAAAAAATGATTAATATTTTATTTATTGTATTAAAACCCTGAAAGGGTTTAATATTAATAGCCGTAGGTCGT
>JAYVGJ010000474.1:0-37090 GCA_043772375.1 Raineyaceae bacterium
TTTTTAGCAATTTCAGCCTTAATAGTAGAGCCTTTTTTAATAGCATCTTGGAACATCAACGCCTTGTTATAAACGGCTGTTTCTGTGTTTGTACCAGCCATAAGTGGACGTTCAATAGTTGCTAACTTATATTGTGTTTTGGTTACAGGTCTTGTAACCTCAATAATATGCACTCCAAAATCAGTTTCTACAAGTTGTGGCGCACCTACGGGAGAGTTAAAAGAAATGGCTTCAAATGGTTTTACCATCATACCTTTTCCAAACCATTTCAAATCTCCGCCGTCATTTGCTGTTCCGTCTGTACCATAAATTTTAGCCATTTTGGCAAAATCTTCTCCACCTTTTATTTTGTCTAAAACCTCTTGCGCTCTTTTGCGTGCATCAGCTTTTTCTGTTGGGCTTGCGCCTGCTTTAAACAAAATATGTCTTGCACGTACAAAAGCTGCAGAATCTTCTTTTGTATCTGTAACTTTAACAATCATATAATTTTTTCCATTCAAGAAAGGACCATAAATACCACCTTTTAAAAGTGGTTTTCCTTCCTGAAAAATACCATCAGGAATATCTTTTACGGTACGAAAAGCATTATTTCCAGCTACTTCTGTTTCACGAGCTGCAAAACTTGAATCTTCTTTTGAAAGTGCAAAGTTTTTGGCAAGTTCTCTAAGTTCACCTATGAAAGCCATACTATCTTCTTTTGCAGGAGAAAGCGGGAATTTCACGTATTCAACTGTACGTGTTTCTTGTGCCTTATAACGGTCTTTGAACTTTGCCATGTGGCTTTTTAGTTCGTCATCTGTCACTTTCAGCGTAGAATCAGCAATACTTGTGAAAGGCACAAAAACAAATTTCAAATCAGTTTTTGTGTTTTGACTTTCATACTCACGTTTGGTTTCTGCCTTTGTGATATAGGTTGTTTGTGCAATAAGTGCATTATATTTAGCATTAAGGCGTTTTTTGACAAGAGAAGTTTTGGTAAATTCCCAACGTGCAGGCGCATTTTTTTGCATTCCAGAGAGTTGTTGCGCAAGTGCGGCTTTGTCAAACTTTTTGGTTTGTGGGTCTGTACCCATTTGGCGCATTTCAGCGTCCATATAAATAGAATCACCTTGCATCATTTGCGTAAGTTCTGCTTTGCTTACGCCCAAACCAACTTTATTAAATTCTGGCATCAAAACCTCATCTTGGATAAAAGTATTCCAAACTTGGTCTCTTACTTGTTTGCTTTGCTCATCTGTAAGGCTACCAGTAGCACCATAAGCAACTAAAAGGCGTTGTTCAGCTTCCTTAAATTCTTTGTATTTGATACTTCTACCATTTATTTTGCCTACGACCTTATTTTCACTTGTTCCGCCTGTAGCGAAATTCCTAAAAATATCATCACCTAAGATAAATAAAATAAGCCCTACTGCAATAATACCTACTGCAATGCCCGACTTGTCCCTGATTTTACTGATTACGCCCATTTAATTTGAGAAATATAAAAATAATATTGATTTATTTTAATTATGATTTTAATTGAATTTAAAAATTGGAACGCAAAATAAGGCTTTTTTTCTTACAAATCAAAATTTTTGTTGGAAAAATATTTTTTTACTAGTTACGTGATGTTATACTTTGTACATTTTGTAGATTATGTTATACTGCAAACGGGAAGGATTTCGGAAAACGAATTTTGTATTAGTTCCAGCGGAACGGCATATTTATAGAAATATCATTGTATTTGTATTAAAGCTCCATCGGAGCGGCATATTTATAAAACTAGCCCTTGCTAGTAACGCTCCGCTGGAGCTGAATACATTTTTTGACCTATTTTCTATAAAAATAGCCCTTGCTAGTGCCAGTCCGCTGGACTTAAATACATTTTCCGAAATCCAAGCCGTTCCTAGTGTACTTTAATTTTTATAAAAAATTACTGCTTAAATCAACATTAAATAGTCATTTTTCCAATCCACGAAAAAAAAAATACTTGTAATGTTGTCTTATATCAAAATTCTTTTTAAATTGCTGGCTATAAAGCTAAAAATCTCTCTTTTCAGACCTACAAACTGCTGAAAACTAATCAAATAAATATATGTCAAATACCATCTTAAATGCTCCTGTCGTAACTTCTTACAATGGAAATTCAGTAGAAAATCACCTAGATAACCCATTTCCAGGGCTTAGACCTTTCACCATTGAAGAAAGCCATTTGTTTTTTGGGCGTGAAGGACAAAGTGATGAAGTGCTGATGAAACTCTATGAAAGCCGTTTTGTGGCAGTTGTAGGTCCTTCTGGTAGTGGTAAATCTTCCTTCATTTATTGTGGAGTTATTCCTATTCTTTATGGTGGGTTTTTATCTAATAAAACTTCTTCTTGGAATGTGGTTGTGGCACGTCCTGGCGCATCTCCTATTGATAATTTGGCGGAAGCCATCAACCAAAAAACGGGTAATTTTGCAGAATTATCAGCAGAAGACAAAAAAATAAAACATTCTATCACCTCCACAATGCTACGCACAAGCTCACTAGGGCTTATTGAGGTGATTATGCAATCAAAAGAACTTTCTGGCAAAAATACCCTGATTTTGATTGACCAGTTTGAAGAACTTTTTAGATTTAGAAAAAATGACGACAATACCCAAGCCCTAAATGAGGCTCTCACGTATGTAAACCTGCTCATGGAGGCTATCCGCTACGAAGGCTTGCCTATATATGTTGCTATTACAATGCGTTCTGATTTTATAGGTGAATGTGCATTTTTCCCTCAACTCACGAGTGCTATCAATAATAGTTATTATATGATACCACAAATGACTCGTGAGCAGAAAAAAATGGCTATTACGGGTCCTGTGGCGGTGGGTGGCGGAGATATTACGCCACGTTTGGTGCAGCGTTTGCTCAATGATTTGGGGGATAATCCTGACCAGTTGCCTATTTTGCAACATTCGTTGATGCGTACTTGGGACTTTTGGACAAAAAACCAAAGTGCCGTTTCAAACGTGCAAGAACCCATAGATATTCATCATTATGAGGCTATTGGCACAATGTCGGAAGCCCTTTCTATGCACGCCAACGAGGCTTTTGATGAACTTTCAGAAGACCAAAAAATTCTTTGTGAAAGCCTTTTTAAATCTCTTACAGAAAAAGGTGGCGACCAAAATAGCGGTATCCGCAGACCTACACGCCTTTTTGAAATTGCAGCCATTGCTGGCGTGAGTGAAGCAACTATTATTCCTGTTATTGATAAATTTAGAGAAGAAGGACGTTCTTTGATAACGCCTGCGGCAAATATTGCCCTCAACTCTAATTCTATGATAGATATTTCTCACGAGAGTCTAATGAGAATTTGGGTGAGGTTGAAAAATTGGGTTGATGATGAGTCTGATGCGGTACAAATGTACCAACGTCTTTCTGAAGCAGGCGCAATGTACCAAATAGGAAAAGCGGGACTTTGGAGACCACCAGATTTGCAACTTGCCCTAAATTGGAGAGATAAGCACAAGCCTACACTTATTTGGGCAAAACGCTATAATCCTTCCTTTGAGCGTACAATGGTATTTTTGGATTATTCTCAAAAAGAATACGAAACAGAGCAAAAAGTAAAAGAAATGCTCCAAAAACGTACGCTTAGGCGCACTAGGATTATTGCGCTTATTTTGGGACTTTTTACCGTTGTTTCTATTGCGTTCTTGATTTATGCCCTTGCAAAGCGTGTGGAGGCTGACCAGCAACGTGCTGCAGCAGACAAAGAACGCCAACTTGCCGTTATTGAAACCAAAAAAGCAATTAGAAGTGAGCAAAACGCCAAATCTCAAGAGTTTAAAGCTAATATGAGCGCAAAAGAAGCACAAGCGCAAAAAGCAATAGCAGAAACACAGAAAGAAGAAGCAGAAAAGCAGAAAGATATTGCAGATTTGAAGACAGAAGAAGCTGTTAAAGCGCAAAATCTTGCCACTAAAAATGAAAAATTAGCGAAAGAAAGTGAAGGACGTGCCAAAAAAAGTGAAGCAAAAGCAAAAGCAAATGAAGAAATTGCTACTGTAGAAAAAAATAACGCTATTGCAGCTAATAAAAAAGCTAAAAACTTGCGTTTGATTTCTGTGGCGCAAGCTATGGCAGTAAAATCTTTGCAATTAAGTGATGATGCGCAATTAGAGGCTCTCAACGCACAACAAGCATATAAATTCTATACAGAAAATGAAGGTACGCCTTATAATGGTGATATTTTTAATGGTTTGTATGCTGCTATCAAAAACTTGGAAGGAGCTGATTTTAATGAAATGAAAGGACATACCGACAAAGTTAGTGGCGTGGTGTCTGCCTCTGCAAAAGGTAGGTATATGTTTTCTGCAGGTAGTGATGGCAAAATTTTGAAATGGGACGCTGAAAATTTGAAAGCTACACCAAAACTTTTAAAACAAAATAATTTTGTAAATAAGGCTATTGCGCTTAGTAGTGACAATTCTTTGCTTGCCGTGGGCGGAAGTAGCCGACAAATACAGATTTTTGATGTGAATTCTCCAGAAAGCGCACCAAAAATAATAAATCTGCCTGTAAAAGTGCCTCAAAACCCTACAGTATGGTTTTTATCTTATCCAAATAAAAACACAAGCGGTAGTGGTAATGAGCTTATTGTGGCAAGTTCTGATAAAAAATTATATGTGGTGAAAGGTGATAAATTAGAAGAAATAGGGGTTACACCTGCGCAAATCAATGCTATGGTGGTTTCTCCTGATGGAAACACCATTGCCACAAGTGATATAACTGGGCAAGTTGTTTTGTGGGACAAAGCTGCTAAAACTTCAAAAGTTTTTTATAACAATAATCAAGTACCAATGCACGCTTTGCGCTTCAGCAATAACGGTCAAAAACTGGTTGCAGGGGACGAAAAAGGGCGTTTACGTATGTGGGCAAATTGGCAACAATCAGACAAACCAATCACTTTGCTAGGGCATAGAGCTAAAATCAATGATATTGCTTTTAGTGAAGATGACAAACAACTTGCTACGGCTAGTTTTGATAAAACTGTTCGTCTTTGGAATATGCAAAAGACTAATACAGAGCCAATTACCTTGCGTGATGCTAATGCGTGGGTGTGGTCGTTGGCATTTACGCCCAAAGGAAACCAAATTATTGCAGGTTGCAGGGATAACAAAATGCGTTATTTTTATGTCAATCCTGATTATATGAGTGATGTTTTATGTAATAAAATCATTGCTAATATGAGCAAACAAGAATGGGAAAAATACGTAGCAGAAGACATTGACTACGAAAAAACCTGCGGAGAAAAACCAATGCGCAAAGAAGAATAATCTTTGAAGTTTGAGGTGTTAGGTGTGAAATAAAAATAGAGATAAAAAATTACGTTTGTAAGTTTTTTATCTCTATTTTTGTATTTCTTAGTGCCTACTTAGTGTGTATTTCTTAATGTTCTTAGTGTTAAAAATAATAATAATGGAAACTTCAAAAATTTGGCTTATTACGGGCTGTTCTACAGGAATTGGATATATTCTTGCAGAAACATTACTAAAAAATGGTCATAAAGTAGCCGTTACGGCACGAAACCTAGATAAAATTGGTATTTTTCAAGGAAAATATCCAGAAAATGCTTTGCTTCTTACGCTTGATGTAAATGATTTGGCAAGCATTCAAAATGCTGTTCAGCAAGCAATTACACATTTTGGGAAAATAGATGTACTCGTTAATAATGCAGGTTATGGCTTGATGGGCGCAGTAGAAGAAATGGCATCAGAAGACATCAGAAACCTATTTGAAACCAATGTTTTTGGTTTGTATGAAGTTACAAGAGCAGTTTTGCCACAAATGCGCAAGCAAAAAAGCGGTCATATCATCAATATTGCAAGTATGGCGGGTTTTGTTGCATCTGCGGGTTTTTCTGCGTATGCTGCTACTAAATTTTCAGTAGAGGCTATTTCAGAAAGTTTGCAAAGAGAAGTAGCACATTTGGGCATAAAAGTAACTATCATTGAGCCTGGTGCATTTAGAACAGATTGGGCGGGGCGTTCTTTCAAATTTTCTGAAAATGAAATAGAAGATTACAATGCGAGTAGTGGCAAATTGCGTGATTTATTCAAAGGAAATTATAGCGGAAACCAAAAAGGAGACCCAGAAAAAGCCGCAAATGCTATTATGATGATAGCCGCACAAGAAAAACCACCTTTGCATTTGGCACTTGGCAATGATGCATTAGAACGTATCAGAATGAAATTAAAAGCAGTTGAGAAAGATTTGGACGAGTGGGAACACATATCTAAAAGTATGGAATTTGATAGCTAGGTAGGTCATTAGATTAACTTACTTAGAATTTATAGTGTGTAGGAGTTCTAATAGCCCCAAATTATTTGACAAAATTTAGGGCTAACTGCTAAAAGTTTTATAGTTGTATTTTCTAAAAGGTGGCAGTAAATAACCTATCAAAAGCACATAGCTAATGATAGGTTATTTTTGTTTTTGCAGAAAATTGACTTGTATCAAAATCTAAAAGATGTGCGTTTTCCAGTTGTACTTTGTAAAATTATTAGTTATTTTTTGTGGTACAATTTCAAGTTTAAATATTTTTTCAAAATTTTCATTCTCATTTATTTCCAAGATAATCATACAGCCTTCTGGCAGTATTCCTGAATAATTAAACTCCAACTCTTTGATTTTTATGGCATTATTGATACCATTAGTATCAATAGTTTGGGTGAAAGACTCGCCTGTATGACCATAAAAATGATATTTGAAAGGTAAATTGCCTAGAACTTCTGCAATTTCTGCCATTCCATAACCTCGCTGACTTGTGTCGTCTTTGTCGTGAGAAATTAGTAAATCAGGCACTTTTTTTGTTTTGAGGAGTTTTTTTATTTCTTCTCGTTCATAATCTTGAATAAAAGCAGCATCTTTACGCCCTTTTCTATCTCCAATTCTACCAATTCCTACAAATGTGATATTTTCTGTAGTATTTTCCTTATTTATACTAAAATTTTGTATTTTCCCAGACTTACAGACCCAAACTTTTTTATAAATATCAATAGGGAAGATAGTATCAAATTCAAGGTTATCTTTTGTATTTTTTTCTAAGTTATCCAAAAACTCGTGGTCTTCGTGATTGCCTCTTACGCATATCATGCGCAAGTTTAGGACATCTAAAAATGTTTTTATTTCTGTTTTCTCCTTTGTAAAATCATCATAAAAACCAAGTTCGTCACTGTCGTTTTGAGCGTGACGAATGGTTGCCTTATCTAAATTATTAAGGTTGGGAAATGCACCTATATCTCCGCATTGCAAAATTAAATCTATCTTTTTCTGTGTTATATTTTGATAAAAAGCAGCCAATTTAAACGGTAAGAGTATTTTTCCGTGAATATCTGCAAATAGAGCTATTCTCATAAATTTTTATGTATTATGTTTATATTTTAATACATTTATTTAGTTCCTTTACAAGCTTGTGAACGCTTGTATAAGGCTTTTTATCAGAATGTTTCTCTGTATTAGAATGAAATATATCTAATTTTTCAGCATTTTTGATGGCTGATGGCTGTTTTTCTAATAATTTGGAATAGAGATTTTCAGAAAAATTCTTATTTTTACCTTCTTTTTCATAATTACAATTTAGCATATCAGAAAGATAATCATAATGTTCACTTCTCAAAACGTCTGCATCAGTGTATTTAAAATGCAAAACAAACCACAATTCAAAAGAATCATTGGAATATGCCACCTTAAAATATTCTTTATCAGCAAGTTGTATAGATTTATCAAAATCTTGATTATCTTTTGGATTACCTCTTTCATCTTTATCAAAAACTAGCCAAATTTCGCAATCAGGATCTTTTTCTGGTATTTTATCTTCTCGTTTTATGACTTCTTTGACAAGTGCCGTTTTACTTCTACCCAAACCAATGGTTTCAACTTTATATTCTGTCGTGATAGGAAACGCCCTAAAGTATTCAGGTTCAGTATTTTGCCCTTCACAATAAATCCTAAAAGTTTTTTTGATTATTTTATTCAGAAGAATTCTATTAGAAGTTGTTTTCTTATTCCAAGGCTTATTTTGGTCTGTCTTTTTTGCCATAAAATACTAATTAACTTCTTGTTTAATATCTTGCTTGATGTCTTGAATAAGTGCTTCAAAATCTCCTAAAAATGGTATTGCACCATATTTTCCCTTTATATAATCTTTTTCATAAGACGCATCATTACGAATATTATTAAAATCAGCCAAAGAATAACATTGTGTTTCTCCTTGTTTGTTTTTTTCAGTAAAATAAATCTGGTCTCTTCGTAACAAATCCTTATCTAGCAGGTGTGTGTCGTGTGTTACGAACACCAATTGCGCTCCTGTATTTGCCTTAGAATTAAAGAGTTGTACAATTTTTCGTGTAAGTAATGGGTGAAGTTGCGCATCTAATTCATCAATAATCATCAAGGCATTATTTTCTAAAATATCATATAAAGTGAAGGCGTAATGAAATATTTTTTGTGTTCCCGTTGATTCCATTTCTTCAAAATCATACAAATACGTCTTAGAATTTTCTTTTAAAATATTTTTTTTAGTATATATTTTATTTTTAAATAATGAAAAATCAGAAATATCAATATCTGCATACTTGAGTAGAGCTAAAACAAATTGCTTATATTTTGGCATTGCTACTTTTGCTATATTATTATTTTCTATTTGCTGAAATTCTACTGGTTTTATCACACAAACATAGTTCATTAGATTATTTCTTAAATAATTAGCTATATCTCCATTAAATTCACTACAAATATTTACAAACAAATGTGTTTTTTTAGTTTTATTTTCTAATCCAATACCTTCTGGAAATTGTTTTTTATTGATTTCTATTTTATTATTTTCTCTTTTAAAGTAATAAACTTCATTTTTTTGTGGTGTTCCAAATAACCATTCAGAAATAACTTCTCCCTCAAAATCTTCATCTCCACGCAAATATTCAAATCCATAACGAAATTTTATGTTATCAACCAAGAAAATAATTTGAAAATAAATAGGTGCTGGTTTATGTAAAGGAGGAATAATATTTAATATAAAAGGCTCAATCTCCTGTCCAATCTCTTCATTATCAATAGTTTTCCTCAAAAATTTAAAAAAAACTGCCATTGCTTTTATTACATTACTTTTTCCGCTTGCATTTGCACCATAAATAGCAATAGTTTTGAGTAGAGATAGATTTTTGTCTATTTCTACTAGATTATTTTTATCTATTTCCTTATTTTGGGAAACAATAGAGGCTGCCACAAAACTAATGGTTTGCATCTCTTTGATAGACCTAAAATTAGCTACACTAAATTCTATAATCATTTTTTTGATGATTTTCTGATAGTTTTCCTGATATTTGAGATTTTTTCACAATTATACAGAAAATTTTTAGTATTTTCAAGAAATTTCTAACAACATTTTGTCTTCATTCACAATTATTTACACAAACACATGTTTTTCAGCGTGATAAGAAGAGCGTACAAGTGCCCCAGACTCAACGTACTTCAAACCACGTTTTACTCCCTCCTCTTTTAATTGTGCAAAAATGTCAGGATGTACATATTCTGCTATTTCAAGGTGCATTTTGGTTGGTTGTAGGTATTGCCCGAGCGTTAAGATATCCAAACCGTTTTCCACAAGGTCGTCAATAGCTTTGTGGACTTCGTCAATGGTTTCTCCAAGCCCAAGCATAATGCCAGATTTGGTGCGCTTTCCGTATGCTTTGGTGAGTTTTATTTGCTCCAAACTACGTTCATACTTTGCTTGTGGGCGCACACGTCTATAAAGACGTTCAACAGTTTCCATATTATGAGAAACTACTTCTTGCCCCCCAGAAATCATACGGTAAAGAGCGTCCCAGTTGCTTTTTACGTCAGGAATAAGCGTTTCTATGGTAGTTTGTGGCGAAAGATTTTTGACTTCTACGACAGTCTGATACCAAATTTCTGCGCCTCTATCTTTGAGTTCATCTCTATTAACAGAAGTCAAAACAGCGTGTTTTACGCCCATTAGTTTTATGGCTTCCGCAACTCTACGAGGTTCGTCTGTGTCGTATTCATTTGGTTTTCCTGTGGCAACAGCACAAAACGAGCAACCACGAGTACAAATATTACCCAAAATCATAAAGGTAGCCGTTCCTGCGCCCCAACATTCGCCCATATTAGGGCAGTTGCCACTTTCACAAATAGTATGCAATTTATATTCATCAACAATTTTGCGTACTTTTGCATATTCTGCGCCAATAGGTAGCTTTACACGCAACCAATTAGGTTTTTTTACTCTTTCTTTTTCTGATGAAACAACGGGAAGTTCTATCATTTTTTTTATATTTTAAAAGATTATTTTTGATATTTTTAAACAAAAAATGTAAAAATATAACGTAATTCGTAATTGTTAATTCGTAATTGATTGTTTTACGGCATCAATGATAAGACTTGTATAATTAGGTTTACCATTTTTATTTCTTTCGTCGTGGGTGAATGAACGCCTAATATGTCCATCATCTCCGCTCCAATTATTTTGGTGAAAAGTGCCATTCTCATCAAAATATTCTATTAAATCTACCCTAAAACCTACACTAACAAGCATTTCAGACATTAGTTTGTAATTATAAAGAAGCTTGTGGTCGTGTGCGCCTGCGCCACTTCCATTAGGTTTTACATATCAATATAATTTTTATCTGGGTGAAAACCATCAGGAACAGCTATACGGAGTTTCCCTCCATTATTTTTGAGAAAAATAAAGCAAGTTTTCATAGCAATTAGTCCATTTTCTTTGGTCAGATGCTCCCAAACATGTTCTGCCACAATATTAGTAAGCGTATTTTCTTCAAAATACTTTAACCAATCATTTTGTTCTAATAAATTCAAAAAATGTGCCTCTGTTGGTAGCCAGCCTTCTTGATAAATACTAGAGCTTCCAATAACGAGTTTGAGAGGTGCTTTATTTTTTATTTTATTTTTGAGCAAATATTGGAATAAAAAAAGTTCTTTTTTTTCTCTGAAATAGAAATATATAGGTCTTAGTAGTTTTTTTAGCATCTTGTATTAAAAATGAAAAGATTATCTTTGTTTTTTAATTATATATTGATATTTTTCTTTCTAAACATCAATATAACGTAATTCATAATTGATAATTCGTAATTGATAATCATTCTTTTCTCCAACCAAAATAAATAGTAACGTATGCGGCTGTAAAGACATTTTTATTGGTTATAGAATGGTCTATATTATCCATAATTGTAATTTTATTTGTGAATGCCTCCAACGTAAAACCTGCTTCTAGCCCCGTAATGCTATTTTTGAATGCTCCTATTTCAAACGAAAGTGCAGCACGCACGTTTGCGCCTATTGCGAGAGAAGATTTGCCAAAACCTGCCAAAAAACCACCTCTACCATAAATACGGCTTTCCAAATGTACTTCTGGGTCGTAGGCTACTTCTTGCAAATTAGGTGAACTTGCACTAGGAGAAATATCATAAAGCAACATATAAGGGCGTATAATGCCAATACTAGGACCAAAAGCAAAAACAGAACTCACTTGCACGCCCTCACGAGAGGCTTTTCTAAATAAAATATTTTCTACGCCATATTGTGGACGTATGCTATAAAGATAATTAGTTTTACCAAAAACAAAACTTCTTCCGCCTTGCGTTTGCCCTGTGCCTGTGGGAGCTTTTCCTGACACTTTTCTCTCTTTTGGGTGCGTGATGCCTACTATTTCTATTCCTAAAGTGGTATTTGTGCTTGCAGTTTTGACTTTTCCGTACTTAAAAGAAATGCTTGCAGGCAGTCCTCCGTTGGTGGTAAGCCCTGCACCATACGTAAATTCCCTAGAAAAATTATCCTCAAAGGCACTTTGCGCATTTATAGGCAATATTTTTAGCAAAAAAAGCATACATAAGATATATTTAATAAAAAACATAAATGAATTATGAGTTATGAGTTGTGAATTATGAGTTAATACAACGTATTGATAACCAATTTATTAAGTATTTTTGTTATAATTAGGTTATGATTTGATGAGAAAAATATGTAATCATCTGATTATCAAATTTTTGTATTCATTCATAACTCATAATTAAAAATTCATAATTACTTATAGTTCTGTAACTTTAACGGCAACTATTCCCATTATTTCTGGGACTGCTTTGCGTATAGACTCCTCCACGCCTGCTTTGAGCGTCATTGCAGACATTGGACACGAGCCACACGCCCCCAAAAGTTCTAATTTTACTATGTTTTCAGGAGTGATTTCTATAATTCTTACATCTCCGCCATCTGCTTCAAGATAAGGGCGGATATTTTCAAGCGACTTTTCAACACGTTCTAAAAGCGTCATCATTTTTGAGATATTTAAAGAGATTTTAATGCAAAGGTAACATTTTTTGATAATTATTAGTTCTGAATGTAAAAATACAAGTTTTTTCTGTATATTTGTAAACGGCTAGAATTAGCACCCTAAGGGTGCTAATTCATCATTCAAATGTCGTAATTCGTAATTGATAATTCGTAATTGACATTTATGCTTCTTCCTTCTCTTTATAATATTGCTGAAATTTGCGCTCAAAAAGGCATTAGACACGCAGTTATCTCGCCTGGCTCACGCTCTGCGGCACTTACTATTGCCTTTGCACAGCACCCAGATATTACCACAAAAATAGTGCCTGATGAACGGAGTGCCGCTTTTATAGCTCTCGGAATGGCACAAAGTTTACGCCAAACTGTTGTTTTGATATGTACTTCAGGTTCTGCAGCCTACAACTATGCGCCAGCTATTGCAGAGGCATTTTTCCAAGAAATTCCTTTGCTTATTCTTACTGCAGACAGACCGCCAGAATGGGTGGCACAACGTGATGGACAAACTATTTTTCAGGAAAATATCTACGGAAAACACGTAAAAGCAAGTTTTCAGTTGCCTTCTGATTATCAAAATGATGACAAAAATAATAATCAAAATACTGATAATCAATGGTTTGTAAATAGAATTATCAATGATGCCATAAATCTCACGCAACATGAGCAAACGCAACCTGTACATGTGAATGTGCCTATACGTGAGCCTTTTTACCCTGCTGATAATGAAATAGTTACATTTGATAAAAATGTACGGATTATTGAGAAAATACGTGTGCGCAAAAATCCTGCCCAAATAGATTGGAATAATTTAATGAAAATTGAAGAACAATGTGAAAAACAACTCATTGTGGTTGGTCAGACGGCTCTGAACCCTATTTTGCTCAATGCTCTCCCAAAAATCTATGATAAAGGCGTGCTACAAATCCCTATTGTGGCTGATTTGATAGGAAACGCCTATCCGTTTGCTAAAACTATCTCGCATCACGACCTTATTTTGATGCAAAATGATGACGAACTCAACAAAAAACTTCAACCAGATTTGCTCATAACTATTGGAAAGTCGGTTTTGTCTAAGAGTTTGAAGCAATTTTTAAGAAAATATAAACCCAAATATCATTGGCATATCCAAGAATATGGAGAAGTGGCAGACACTTTCCAAAGTCTTACGCATATTTTGCCTATTTCTCCAGAAATTATACTTGAATATTATATCAACCAAACACGCAAGAAATTACCCAAAACAGATTACCTTGATTTGTGGCAAAATGAAAACCAAAAAGCAAAAAATAAACTAGAAAATTTCTTTTCAGAACATAATTTACAAAAATCCCCCTCCTCAGAAGGAGGGGCTGGGGGTGGTTTTAATGACAATTTTAATGAATTTGTGGCTTGCCACCAAATTATGAAAAGTTTGCCAAAAAATAGTATTTTGCACCTTGCCAACAGTATGGCGGTGCGTTATGCCAATTATTTGAGCTTAGAAAATGATAAAAACATTGAAATTTGTGCCAACAGAGGCACAAGCGGCATAGATGGCAGCAATAGCACCGCTGTAGGAAATGCCCTCACAACGGATAAAATGGTAGTTTTGCTCACTGGAGATATGTCGTTTTTGTATGATAGAAATGCTTTTTGGCACAATCATAAAACGCCAAATTTGAAAATAATAGTGCTTAATAATCACGGTGGAGGTATTTTCAGGATTTTGCCTGAACCAGCAAAACAAGCAGAATTAGAAACTTATTTTGAAACAAAACAAGTTTTAAATACGGAAAATCTTGCAAAAGATTTTGATTTTGGGCATACCTACGTACATACCCAAGAAGAATTATCAACAGCACTAGAAAAATTTTTTGACCCAAATACTCAAGCTCAAATCATTGAAATACAAACAGATAGCAAAATAAATACTGCTTTTTTTCAAGAATTTAAGAATACTTTTATAGCCAAAAAGTAAGATAAATCTTTGACGTAATTTTTATTTTATAGGATTATTTTGTAACTTAGCGCACCTTTGAAAATCATATAGCACATAAACATAAATTATTATATATTCTTTACGCATTTATTGAATGATTGCCACTAGCAAAAGAGACACTCCAGAAGAATTATTTAGCCAGTTATTAGAAAAAGAATTATATAAAGTAAGCCAACAACGTGTAGTAGATGTTTTGTGGCTTACTACAGGCGTGCTTATAGGTTGGGTAATCCTTACGTATGTGCGCTACCCTCCTGCCATAATGATACAAATAATTATAAAACTTGTTAATTTAGCAGTTCTTTGGAGTGTTTATGCTATTTGTAAAAAGAAAAAATTTAATGCTATTATTGTGGCGCATTTGTGTTTAGGTAGCCTTACACTCAATAATGCCATATTTTTAGCTTATTTGCCCTTAGAGAAGTTGCAGTATTATTTTTTAGCTTATTCGCTCATTTATCTTGTTTTCAATAGGCTGATATTGTGGCGTTTATATCATTCTATTCCACATTTGATACTGGCATTTGCGCTTCTTGTAGTGTTTTTGTTTAGTAATACTAATTATTCTACCTACGAGATTTTGGCAAGTGGTGCGTTGCTTTTTATCACTATTGCCATTATTTCCACTTTTTTGTCTTATACCACCTACAACTTAGTTAAAAGAGAACTTACAGCCCGCATTATTATTCATCATTCTAACAAAAAACTGCAACAACAACAACAAGAAATCCATACTAGAAATGAACAACTTATCAGCAAAGAAGCTAATTTGAGAGCTATTGTTGAAAATAAAGACATTGCTATTTGGCAAATAAACGAAAACTACGAACTTATTGAGTACAACCAATTATTTAATAAAAGTTTTAAAAATCTTTTTGGGGTAGATTTGGTGCAAGGAATGAATATGGTCAATATAGCAATCACGGGAAAATACAATACAAAATGGAAGTTTTTTTATGATAAAGCTCTTTTGGGTGAAAATATTAGACATGTTACACTGTTTTTTTATCCACAAGAACAAAAAGAAGTTACTTTGGAAATAGTTTTTTATCCTATTTGGAGGGACAAGCAAATAATAGGCGTGTCTATTTTTGCTAAAAATATAACGTCACAACTAGAAATAGAAGAGAAAATAAGAACAAATGAAGAACTTTTATCTTCTATTACACAAAATATAAAAGAAGGCATTTATAGAAGTTCATCTGATGGGAAAATGATTTATGTCAATCTTTCTTTTGCCAAAATGTTTGGTTATGATAGTGTAGAAGAGATTTTAGTCCTAAATCCTGTTAGTTTTTATCATAATCCTGCTGATAGGCAAAAGTTTTATGATAGCATAGACAAAAAAGAAACAACACAAGAACTTTTTTTTAAACGTAAAGACGGTAGCACTTTTTGGGGCTTAGAAAGTGGTTCTGTTGCCAAAAAAGAGAATGGCGTGATTATTTTTGATGGTGCTATCCGTGATATTTCTGAAAATAAAGAGGTACGTAAGCAAATGGAAGAGCAAAACGAGGAACTTCTCAAAATCAATACAGAACTTGATAGGTTTGTTTATAGTGCTTCCCACGACCTAAAAGCACCTTTGGCAAGTATTATGGGGCTTATTACCATTTCTAAGCTAGAAAATGACCCTATTGTTATTTCCCAGTATTTGGATATGATAAATACAAGTGTTCATAAACTTGACCGTTTTATCAAGGATATTATTTCCTATTCTCGTAATTCTCGTTTAGAATTAGAACATAATCTTATTGATTTTCAACAACTTATCAGAGATACTTTTAATGATTTGGAGTATTTGGATAATGCTCGCAAAATTGATAAACGTATTTTCGTGAATATAAAAACGCCGTTTTACACTGATTTGTCTAGGTTAAGCGTACTTATGAATAATCTTGTATCTAATGCGGTGATGTATAGTAATACCAATCAAGAAACGCCATTTATTGAAATTCACGTTTCCACACACGAAAATAACGTAGTTATTGAGGTAAAAGACAACGGGCAAGGTATTCCTGATGAGCATCAACAAAATATTTTTAAGATGTTTTACCGTGCCTCGCAAAATAGCAAAGGCTCTGGTTTGGGGCTTTATATTGTCAAAGAAACCATTGAAAAGCTAAAAGGACGCATCTCTGTTGATTCAGAAATGGGCGTTGGTAGCATTTTTATGATAGAAATACCCAATCTTGAGGTATGAAATATGAGGTATGAGATTGCTATTTCGCACCTCAAAAGTTTTCAACTAAAATATACTAATAACTGCTCCAATTCCGTTTTAGAAGCATACGAATTTTATAATAATCTTGCCTTAATTTTCACTGAAATTTAAAATATCACTTTTATGGAAGAGCAAACAAATACCACTACCACTCGTGCAGGGTTGCGTTATGGGCTTATTTTTGGGTTGATAAGCATTATCAATATGCTGGTGGTCAATATGACAAATATGGAAAAACCGCTGGGTTTTATTGCGTGGGTGATTGGTATTGCTATGATTGTGATGGCTATGCTCTATTTTCGCTCCAATAATGGTGGTTTGATGCGTTATGGACAAGGTGTTTCTACGGGAATGGCGGCTAGTGGCGTTTCTAGCGTGATGGGTTCATTTTTCTTTTTTATTTATATTCGTTTTATTGATACTGGTTACATCAAAAAATTACTAGAAAATACAAGAACGGAACTAGAAAAAAATCCTGATTTGTCTGACGACCAAGTCAATGCAACACTAGAAATGAGTAGTAAATTTATGACACCAGAGCTAATGTTCATTTTTGGTTTAATTATCTCCCTAATTTTTGGTTTGGTTATTTCTTTGATTGTAGCTGCTATCTTGAAGAAAGAAAACAAAGAATTTTAGAAAGTTGCAGCTAAAATTCCATTAGTTGCATTACAATTTCTTCAACGGATAATTCTATCCATTTTCCGTTGATTTTTTGCCTTTGGAACAATTTATACACGTTTGGGTGCGAGAAATTGAGGTCAAGAAATTCCATAAAATAACCTTGTGCAAGCATTGCGCAAAAAGCGTATTTATTTCCTTTAAACTCTTTCGTAACTACTTGACTATCAAAGCTATCATAAGAAATAAATTGTATTCTTTTGACTATTTCTGTAGCTTCTTCTTTGCTGATATTTTCTACTTTTTGCGGATAAGGCAAGGCAAAATTAAATGCTAACAGCTCCCAATCATTAGGATTTCTATTTTCTAAAAGACTTTCTTCTGAAAGGTCTTTATTTGCTAAATCAGCAATTTTTTTAATTATTTTGCTTGCGACTTCCGCTTCTAATTTATGATTAAAATAATCATATTCTTTTACTAATTCCAATATTTTTGGGTATAATTGTTCTGCTATTTGGAGTTGTGGCTCTATTTCTGGGCGTAAAAGCATAATTTAGTTGTGAATTGTGAGTTGTGAATTGTGAGTTTTTTTAGGAAATTTGTTAGTTTAATTTTAGATAAGGTCTGTACCGTAATGGAATGAAGGTCAGACTGTTCAAAAATTAAACGAGCAACTTTTTTAGGAAATTTCTATAAAAAGCATTTCAGAACAGCCACCGTCTGCGTCTGTAACTGCTATTGCTTGTTTTAAACCATCTGACCAATCAACAACGCAAATGCCTTCAACTTTTCCAGTAAAAATCATTTCTTTTTGGTCAATAATTTCCGTAATAATTGAATTTTCAACTTGTTGATTATGAGTATTATAAGTGCCTACAAAACTCCCCAGCACGTTGCCGTCATCTATGGTATTTTTAGTATTTTCTACGGAAGAAGTCCACAAAATTTGTTGATTATTAGGTTGATTATCATTTTGATTATTAGGCTGATTATCTGCAAAGCACGCACCAGAAAATCCTGAAAAAATACCTTCTATGCTTGGTAAAGCAACTTTTTGCTTATTTATTTTTTTGATATTGATGGCTTGTTTCTCTGAAAACAAATATAAAACCATATCATATGTAGAAATACTAAAAATAAAATTATTTCCACTAATATTTCCACGTTGAAAAAAGTAAACCGTTGTGTCGTTTGCGCAAAGTCCTTCTATGTTTAATTCATTGTGTAGCTCGTCATTTTGTGCATTTTCGCTTAAAGAAAGGTGTTTTGTGAATTTTTTATAGAGCTTTTTTAGTGAGATTTTTTGTACCTCAAAAGTTTCCAAATCAATAAGAACGGCAAGATTTCTTTTGTCAGACGAGCCAGAACCCACCACAAAAAGATGCTTTTTTTGGTTGATATTCAGTACGCAAGATGCTTCAAAATCAGGTTTTTCTTTTTTGGGAATGATTATTACATTTTCATTAGTAGTGGCATTTGTATCTTTAATATCAAATATTTGTACTTTGTTTTTGATATTTCCTTCCAAATCCAAGACAAACAGAAATGGGCTATTATCACCAACAATAAACAACTGATTATCAATAAGTTCTATGGCAGATGCAGAATGGATTTCGTTTAGAATTATCTTTTTTATTATAATTGCTTTCATTATTTTGTATAATAGAGTTTATTAATAATTCTATTTTTAACCACCCCTAACCCCTCCTTAGGAAGTAGGGGGACTTTTCAAAGACATTTTTGAGTTATTTATAAACTCTATTAAAATATCTATTATTTTAAATATTAGTGTCAAAATAGCATAAAAAAACAACACAACGTAAACTAAGATTACATTGTGTTAGAATAAAAGCACTAAAACTTAGCATTATTATGCAGTTCTTGTTCTTAGATAGCCTTCAATAGCCAATTTGCCATTGTAATAAAGGTCGTTATTCACTACATAAGCTCTGTGAGATACGTGTGCTTCACCTGTTTCTTGGCAAGTAGAGATAGCAAGAGGAGTAGCTTTATAGTGTGTTCTACGCTTGTCACGGCGTGTTTTGGATATTCTACGTTTAGGATGTGCCATTGTAAGAAATATTTTGAATTATTAAATGAATTAAAATTTATTATATATATTGATTATAAAAATATTTTTCTTTATTTTTGATAAAAAACTTAAAAAACAGTTTTATTTTGAATCCTTATTTGTTTTTAAACTAGTCAAATCTGCTAGTTTTGCCCATCTTGGGTCTATTTTTTGGTTTACTGATGTTGTTTCTGCTATTTTTGTTGTGTCAGTTTCTTTTTTGTTGTTTTTATTATTTTTTGTTGAACTCTCCGCTACATATATAATGCTATCTTTTGTGTCTTCACCTTTGTAGCGTGGGTGCAGTTTTTTCATAGGAATTTGCAGTGCAATCAGTTCGTATAAAAGAGGTGCCATATCTACACTTTGCATACCATTTGAGATAATTGTTATCTCATCAGAATAGTCTTCTGGTGAAGTTCCGTACTTAAAAACGTGCAAACTTTTTGATTCAAAAGGCTTTTCAAATTCGTCTAAACTTCTATCACAAACCAAATCAAGCGTTCCTTTGATGTCAAAGTCAATTTTCACCATTACTTCCGACTTTACAAGGCGCAAGTTAGCTATAAATTTGCCTTTTTCAACTTCAATATCAACGTCAAGCGTTTCTTTTATGAGTGCAAACAAATCATCTCCACCTTCAAAAACAAAGTCATAAGACTCATTTTTAAGGCTTGCAATATCCAAAAGATACTTTTTTGATATTTTTGATGGTTTGCTCATTTATGATGCATAAAATTGGACTGCAAAATTAAGCAAAAAATTATCAAAAACAAAAAAAATGTTTCTTTTTTATTGGGATAAAATTAAAACTACATTTTTTTGATACTAGGCAGAGCTAAAATATCTTTTGATGTTTCAGCATTATTATTAGGGCAATCTGTGCTAGGTTTTCCGCATAAGTCGCAGGTAATCCCTTCTTTATTGAGAAAAGGGCTTTGAGAGGAACAAGTGCCACGCATTTCTCCATTTTTCAAGAAAAACACACGCACACCCACAAAAAGAAAGAAAATACCAAAAATAGCCACGCTCAAAAGTAAAGTAGCCAGTAATGTTTGTTGCATAAAATTTAACTGAATTTAACTGAAAATGAAGGTTTTTTATTTGGTTATTGATATAACGACCAAAATATATTTTAAGTTTCTTTGGAAATTATTTTGTTTTCTTAAAAAAAATATTCTTCTTTGTAAAATAATTCTTTCTTAACGACTGCTTAATACCTACCTCTAAGAAAGCACTATAAATAAACATTTTTATAAAGAAATTACATAACTTATTTTTATAACTTAAATACTTATTCTTATCATGAAAAAAATAATACTAACGCTTTTTGGCTTTATACTCTCCGTAATGAGTGTATATGCCCAAGTAGCACCTTTGGCAGGACTTGCGGTTGCACCTAATAATGCCGCTAATCCAACCGTAATGACACTTACTTGGACTGCTTACGTACAAGGAACTACACCTGCTACAGGGTTTGTCATAGAACGCTCTCCAAATAATACACCTGCTAATTTCGTGGTACTTACAACCGTCACAAATTTAACGAGTACTTCTTACGCAGATGCCGTAACGCCAGATAGCTATTGCTACCGCCTAAAAGCCGTTAATAGTGCTACCCCAGTAGCTGCATCTGCTTATTCTCCTATTGTTTGCGCTAATCTTGCAACACCAGCAATACCAACAACACTTACAGCTGCGCCTAACGTACCTACTGCTCCAACAAGCATTGGGCTTACTTGGGCGCATACAGGCACAGATGCCACTACCACAAGGTTTTTGATAGAACGCTCTACAGTAAGTGCTACAACAGGTTTTTCTTTAATTGCAACGGTGGCGGTAACACCTCCATCACCTGCTACTTTTAGTTACACAGATACACCACTAACGCCAAGCAATTATTATTATAGAATACGAGCGGCAAATGCGTTTTTGTTTTCTCCATATAGTAATGTTGCATCAGTGCTTATTCCTGCTCTTGCTACCCCAGGCACACTTACAGTAACGCCCAATGCAGCTATCTCAACTTCTAATGCTTTGTCTTGGGGAGCTACGTCCAACGCAACTGCCTATGATGTAGAGGTATCTAGCACACTTACAGGTACTTATGTGTTACTTGCTAGCGTACTTGCTCCTGCGGTTACATACGTACACAATATGACAGGTGGCAATTATTGCTATAGAATCAGAGCTACTGTGGGTAGTGCGGTTTCTTCTTATAATGCAGCAGTTTGTACCCCAGTTATTCCTTGCGGGTCAGCCTTATTAGACCAAGCAACAAGTATGGTAGCAGTTACAAATGTTCAAGTTACAACAGTTTCTGTTACTTGGGACGATAATGCAAGCGGAGAAACTGGTTATAAAGTGTATAGAAGTAACACTCAAGGTTTTGTACCTGTTTTGAGTAGTCCGTATGCTACTGTTGCGGTACAAAATGCCACAGGTTATGCTGATAATATGGTAACTGCAAATACAACTTATTATTATATTGTTGTTCCTTATTGTGGTACAACAACTGGCACACCTTCTGCTGAAGCAGGGATCATTTTAGGGCTTGCTACAGCAACAGAATTTACGGCAGTCACAAGACCTAATGAATTTGTGATTGATTTGCAATGGATGTCTAATGTTTCTAATACAAATAGAGAAGCAAGTTATGAGGTAGAACGTTCAATAGATTCTGCTACACCCAACTGGCAATTATTTAAGGTAGTAACAATCCCTGCGGATACAAACGTTACTCCTGGTTCTGCGGGAGCAGTAAGACAGCGTTATAGAACTTCTGATAATGGTAGTGTTGCGGGACTTCCTTTTTTACCTAATACCAAATATTGTTATCAAGTACGCTCTAAAAAAGCAATAGCAGGGGTAGATATATTTTCACAATATAGCGCTTCTGCTTGCGCAACCACCCCAGCAATTGATGCGCCAACAGCACTAACAGCAACGGCAGAAGTAATAGATGATGGTGATTATATCGCTCCTACTAATAATGACCCAGCAACAGGAACAACACCTAAGATTTTGCTTACTTGGAAAGATAATTCTATCTTTGAAACTAAGTACATAGTAGAAAGAAAAAGAGATAATGTTACACCAGCCCAAACATTTAAGGTGATAGGTACTGTTACAACATTGTTGGGACAAAAAGTATCAGTAAGTTTTAAAGATTCACTTTCAGTGACTTTACCAAGACCTGTAGGACTTATACCAGGTGCTAAATATTGCTACCGTGTGCGTGCCGAAATAACTGGTGGGTCTTTATCTAATTATAGCAATGAAACTTGTGCTACTGCTTATGATGTTTCTACAAGTGTAGATGTTAAACTTTCTAATGCAGTTAAACTTTATCCAAATCCTGCAAGCAAAAACTTTATGATAAGTTTTGAAGGCGTTAATATTCGTGCTAACAAAGCAGAAATTATCAACGTAATGGGGCAAAAAGTAGCAGAACAAAATATTTCTTCTACTACAACTGAAATGTCTTTGCAAAACCTAAAAGCAGGTTTGTATTATGTGCGTATCCAGTCTGATAAAGGTACAATAGTGAAAAAAATAATAGTTGAAAACTAAGTTTTTTTACTAATATTTCAACTAAAAATCCCTCAAAGTTTAAACTTTGAGGGATTTTTTTATGTTTTCTCCTCAAAAAATGTTATTTTTGTTTTAAATGTTATGTAAAAACACTACAAAACACATTATCACTCAATACAATAGAATGAAAATCAGCTTAATAATTATTTTATTATTACTTTTTTCTAACTTTGCCAGTGCGCAAATAGAAGGAATGACCCAACGACCTTTTGGCAAAAACAGGGTACAATACAAGGATTTTGAATGGAAAATGAAAAGTTCTGATAATTTTGAAGTATATTATTATGATTATGGCAATTTTATCTCTGATTATGCCATTCTTTTTGCTGAAAATGAATTTCCAAAACTTTGTGAAACACTAGGACACACGCCAGAAGGCAAAACAAGGCTGTTTTTGTATAATTCTTTGGGGGATTTGCAACAAAGCAACATAGGACTTGTCGGAGAAGAAAAAACTATTGGTGGACAAATGGCATTCATAAAACCTATTATTGAAATTCCGTTTACAGGAAGCCTTAATGACTTCAAAAAAGAACTAAAATATGGCATTATTCAGACCTTTCTGACAGAAATGATGTATGGCGGAAGTATCAAAGAAATCTTGCAAAGTTCTGCCCTTAGCACCGTTCCAGAGTGGTTTTTACCAGGAATAGCTGCCCATCTTTCTGAAGGTTGGAGCAACGAAATGGACGACTATATGCGTAGCGCAATAGACAACCGCAAGCTAAAACGTCCTCACCGTTTGCGTGATAGGGAAGCTCGTATGGTGGGGCATTCTATCTGGAATTTTATTGTCCTAAAATATGGTGAACAAAACATTTCTAATATTTTAAATCTTACGAGAGTTATTAAAAGTGAAACAAGTAGCATTTCTAGTACATTGGGCGTTGATTTTGATACTTTTCTGATAGAATGGAGAAAATTTTATAAAGAACAAGAAGCAAAAGCAGACAAAAACTATACGAAAGCTACTTGGGACAAGAAATTGCGCAAATTTAATGCTAAAGGACGTGTTTTTAATGAACTCAAAATTGACCCAACTGGCAAATATGTTGCCTACTCTGAAAACGTCAAAGGGCGCACTCGTGTAATTGTCAAAAACCTTAAAAATAACAAGAAAAAAGTCGTTTTACGTGCTAATTTCCAACTAAATACACAACGTATCAACACAGAATTACCACTTCTAGCGTGGTCTGATGATGAGCAATTAGCTATTTGTTACAAGAGAAAAGGCAATTCTTATTTTAGGATTTTCAAGATGAGAGGAGAGAAAAAACCTCGTAAAAAGTTCGTTTATAAGCAAGACAGAGAGTTTTTTAATGTGGTTACGGGTTTTGATTTTTCTGCTGATGGCTCACATTTACTTGTTAGTAGTGACAGGCAAGGTGGCGTGGAGGTGCGTGCAGGAAAAAATGATTTGTCTATTTACCGTTTGGAAGACCAAAACAACGAAAATATTACAGATGATTTGTATGACGACACAGACCCAGTTTTTGTGGGAAAAAGCAATAATGTTATTCTATTCTCTTCCAACCGCATTTCTGATACTTTAAAACTTAAAAATAAAGGAGATTTCAGTAAGATAAATGATGAATATAGCCTTTATTTATACAATCCAAATGTTTCCAAAATAGCTGTAACACGCCTTACACGCACCTCTGCACATCATACACAACCATTTATGGCGGATAGCTCAACTGTGTTCTTTTTGAGTGATGAAAATGGTATCAATAATTTGCAAAAACTTGATTTAAATCCAAATAAAAGCAATCCAAATGATACTTTAGATGATAATAAGAACACCGTTTTGAATAATTTTAATAATACCAATAATTCTTATAAAATAGAAAATATTACCAGTTTTAAGCAAGACATTCGTAGTTTTTCTGTCAATACGACAACCAAAGATTTTGTTTTTCGTATGCTTGCAGGCAGAAGAGAAATGATTGCTCTGAAACGTGATTTTGATGTTTCTCCAAAAGAAAAAACGCCTATTACAACACGTATGGAGCTTTTGCAGGCACGAGGAGAAAGACTTGCAGTGAAAGAAGAAATCAAAAAAATAGAAAAAAATACAGAAAAACTCAACGGAAAAAATGATACTATCCCTGCTAAACCCTATAATCCCAATATTATTGATACTGATGATTATCAATTTGACCCTAAAATCTTAGCAGAATTTAAGGCAAAACCAGCACAATTTCTGAAAAATAACAACCAAAATCAGCCTTTCAAGCGTGTAGATATTCGTGGAGCATATCCTTATGAACCTCGCTTTACAGCAGACCAAAGTGTTACAACGCTCATAAATGACCCTTTGCGAGGTTTTGGCGCATTGGCAGAAATAAATTTGAGTGATTTGTTAGAAAATCATAGAATAAAGGCAGGCATTTTGGGCATTTTGGATTTTAAAAGTAGTAATTATTATCTTCAATATAATTATGTAGCTGAAAAAATTGACGTGTCACTGCGCTATGACCGCAAAAGTCTTGGCGTAAACTTCAATACGGTGCAATCTCAACGCTATGCATCTAATAAATTTTCTGCAACTGCCGCCCTGCCGTTTACGAATGCAATGCGCTTGTCTGCAACTGGTGGTTATATGGATAGTCGTTTTGTGGATATAAATCTGATAGCTTCCGCAGGTGTTGCGCCTTTGAGTGCGCCTACTGTGGTGAGGCAATACGTGCATACCAAAGTAGAATATATGTATGATAATACTACAAATTCTGGCTTAAATATGATGTCTGGAACTCGTATGAGAGTTTTTTATGAATATAATGTAAGCCTAAAACTCAAAGAAAGTTTTAGTAATTTGTTTGTAGATATTCGTAATTATCAGCCTATCAATAAGGATATTATTTTCGCTACTCGTTTTGCTTTTGGTGCTTTTGGTGGTGCAAAACCAAAAACTTATATGCTTGGCGGTATGGATAATTGGGTTGGTGGGCAAAAAGATGGCGGCGGAGGCAAAATAGACCCATTAGAAACTTCCCCAAATGTGGACAATAGTGACTTGCTTTTTAATGAATTTGCGACTACTTTGCGTGGCTACAACTACAATAAATTGGCAGGCAAAAACTTTTTTGTTATCAATGCTGAACTACGTTTTCCTATTGTTAAGTATCTTCTTAAAAATTCTATTTCTTCTAATTTCTTCAAAAATCTCCAAATAACTGCTTTTGCAGATGCTGGGACGGCTTGGAGCAAAGGTTTTTTCTGGGACAGAGATAATAATCTTAATACAAAAAGTATTGTTAATCCTCCATTTTTTGTTACAGTTCAGAATTATAGAAGCCCCATTTTGATGAGTGTAGGTACTGGAATACGTACCATACTTTCAAGTTATTACATTAAAATAGATGCTGCTTGGGCAATAGAAGACCTAAAAATAGCTGATAAAGCTAAGTTTTATCTTACGCTTGGCTATGATTTTTAGTTTTTTTGATATGTTTTTTCTATATCTTGCTGAATTAGAACGAATTGTGGACAATCAGCAAATGCTATATTTGCTGATAAATGTTTTTTGATTTCTTCATTGACTTTGCCTACTTTATTTTCATAATGCTTTAAATCATTTTCTCTACTTTTTTCGTGCTTTTTAGATGTTTTAATTTTTGCTTGATGTTCTTGTTTAAGCGTTTGGCAAAGTGGTTTTAAAAGCATCAAAACGACATTATCAAAAATGGTATGCCCTTGAACAAATAAATAAGCATTATTTTCATTCAAACCTCGTTTTTCTAATTTTTTTCCAAAAGATTTGATTTTAGGAATATAAGTTGGATATTTTGTTTGAAGTGTTGCTAATGCCGTACTCACGCTCAATTCAACATCTTTAAAAGTGTCTGAAATAGTGTCTGAAATTTGATTTATTTTTGGTGGTATTAGGATTTTTATTTTCTCACAAAAATCTGTCACAGAAAAACACGCCTCTTCTCCATTGCTATAAAAGTACAAATTCCATAAAAAAAGCTCGTAAATAATGATAGAATAATTTTGCATAAAGTCTTCTAAATCAACTTTTCTAGTATCATTAAGCGTAGTATTTCTGCAAACTGCGTGCAAACTTTTTGAGAAACATTTTAGATTTTCAATAGAATAGGCATACGTTTGAAACACGTATTTATTTTCATTTATTTTTTCAGATGTGCGGATTTTATAAGCCATATTGTCCATATTTGCTTTACCTTTCATACGTTTTTTGCTATGAAGTTTGTAAAGCAAATAATCATAATCACTATCCACACAACAGAGCAAAAACTCTCCTAACGTGCCTGTTACGAGGTCAGTAGGATTATTTTCCATATCATCAGAAGTATCACAATATTCTAAAACCTTGTTTTTTCCTCTTTCTAGCGTGTTCTCGTGAGAAGGGAGTTGTATGTCAAATATTCTGTTTTTGTTTGTGTATTTATCAAAAATATTGCCCCAAAAGGCAATATCTTCCTCACTTTCAACATAAACGGTTATTTTTTTAGGTTTTGATTTTGATTGCAATTTGTTGCCTGCACCCAAATAATCAGAGTTCAAATTATCTTTTAAGTCAGACATTTACTACAATTTAGATTTTGGAACAATCAAATCACTCACATTGAACACTTTATCCAGCCAACCGTTCATAATCATAGCAGGAGAATGCGTAGCCATTATTATCTGCACGTTTGGGTTAAGTTGTCGTATAAAGCCAATAAGTTGTTTTTGCCAATCAATATGCAAAGAAATTTCGGGTTCATCTAAAAACAAAATAGCCTGTTTATTGTCTTGTATAAGCGTTTTTAGGAGAATAATAAGGAGTTGTTTTTCACCAGATGAAAGTTGATAAGCCGTTATTTCGGTGTCATCAACCAAAAACGAAATTTCATTTTTTTCTCTATTGATTTTCTTGTTTGTTTCCGCAAAACACGCATCTATAATGCCCAGAAAGGTATTTTGTGGCTCTCTTATTTTAGCAATTTCTTTTTTAGGGTTTTCGCTTGTGTAAGCAATAATTTTCCTAGCTACATTCAGTTGATAATCTACGTAACTTTTTTGAAGTTTATAAATTTCTAAATCTAAATCTGTTTCTACTCCAGTGTCAAGTTTCTTTATTTCTTCTGATGATTTTAATTGTGAATTAAATGTACTAATGAAGTCTATGCAAATATTTTTATTGATTTCATCTATTTTTTCTCGTTTAGAACTTAAAGTTAATCCAAGACTTGTAGTTTCACCTTTTTTAAATCCTTTTCCTAGTGCTTCTGTTACTGCTTTATCATCTATTTTAATTACTTCACTAATATCCTTATTTTTAAACGTCATTTGATGAAAAAAAACAGCGTCCTTATTATCAAGATATATGTTCATATGCCCAATAAAAATAGTATCAGCTTGAGCTGGTAGATTACTTGTTATAAAACCATACATAAACTTCAATATTGTACTTTTGCCACTTCCGTTTCCACCAGCCAATATATTTACATCTTTGTTCAAATTCCATTCAATATCAAATTTGTTCCAAAGCCCTTTTATTTCTACTTTTTCTATGTATTTTATTTCTTTTGTCATTTTGTTTTATGTTGATTATGGCACAAATGTAGCTATTTTCAAGAGTGTAGCTACAAGTATTTTTATCATTTTTGTTCTTGATTTTTGATTAGCTTAAACGACCAATACATCATATTTAAAAATATCCCCATAAATATTGTAACTCCCCACGTTCTTGGGTGCGCAAACGGATTTACAAAACGGTCTGCAATGTCGTACAGAAGTGCAAAAGGGCGTGTCATAATGTCCCAGCTGTTCCAGCGCAAGTATCTGCCTAGATAAATACCAAAACTACTCAAAAATAAAAGTCCAACAATAATGGTAATTACTGTGTTTTTTGAAAAGGTTTTTTTGAGTAAATTGTCAATATTCCAAAGGCTAAGAAAACCAAAAAGTAAGCCTGTCCAAGCAAATGAAAGTATCAAAACAAGGTCAAACCACAACGGCATAGCAGATTTTCTGCGCAAATGGAACAAATCCGTGAGTATGTAGGGCGCATTTGGAAAGAACAAAATCCACGTAAAAAGTAGTACCCAAAGTGTGATTTTATTGTTTTGTAATGTAGGTTTTATGATGACTAGCGTACTCAAAAGCCAAGGAATAAACGCCAAAAACAAATTCCAATTTAGGAATAAAAATAATTTGGATTCTGAATAAAAAACCCTAAAAACAGAGAAAGTAAAGCACAGAATACTCATCAAAAGCATTAAAATTATTTCGTTGCGTTTGTTGTGTTCTGAAATGGCGTTTTGGAGTGTTTTGAGCATTTTTGCATGGAGGAAAGAAGTATGATATTATTTTAGAAAAGTGATATTATTTTGGGAATAAAAATAATCATTCCTACTAAAAAAGCACTTATTGCACCTACCAGAACGGCTGCAGCAGCCAAATCTTTGATTTTAGCAATCATTTCGTGTTTTTCAGGAGAAACAAAATCTGCTAAGTTTTCAATAGCGGAATTGATAATTTCTAGCGCAAAAACCATTCCAATAGCAAAAATAACGGCTATCCATTCTAAAAAATGAATTTTCAATATAAATCCAAAAAACACAACCAAAACGGTTGCTAGCAAATGAATTCTTGCATTATGCTCTTCTTTTAGTAGGATTTTTAAGCCATTAAAAGCATATTTAAAACTTTTTAGGCGGTTTTTTATAGAAAATTTTTGATTTTCTTTCATAAATCAAAAATGCTTAATTTTTCTCTCTAAGTTCCAGTTTTTTATCTTTAACCATATCTAAAAGCAACTCTTTTGCCCTATGAAGTTGCGCCTTGACTGTCCCAAGCGGTATATCTAGTTCTGTTGCTATTTCTTCATAAGAAAGTTCTTCAAAATAGCGCAAAGATACTATTTTGCGGTATTTGGGCGGAAGTTTTGCCACAATAGCCCGCATTTGCGCCTCATCTTGTAGTTTTATGGTTTCTTCCTGTGGGTTGAGTTGCGTATCTCTCACGTCCATTCCAGACTCTTCACCATTGACATCAACATAAAAACCATCTAAACTAACGGTTACATTTTTCTTTTTTCTGATAAAATCAATGCAATTATTTGTTGCAATTCTGAAAAGCCACGTACTAAAAGTATAATCTTGCCTAAATTTATCCAAACTCTTAAAAGCCTTCGTAAACGCCTCAATAGTAAGGTCTTCTGCATCATCTACATTGCGTACCATTTTCAAAATTGTATGATAAAGTGAACGGTTGTAGCGTTGCATAAGGTCTGCATAAGCTCCCTGATTGCCTTGCAAGGCAAGCTCTATGAGCCTAAAATCCTCCAAAGCTTTATCTGAAAACTTTTTATTTATTTCCATCTTGCTGTTTTTGTAAAAATTGCAATAGTTCCAATAATCAACATATAAAAAACATATAAAAAATCAAAAAATAATATACCCAAAAAGTTTACTTTCAAACTCATTTTCTTAGCACTCAACACAAAGAAAAGCGGTTTTATTATCATAATAAGCAAACTAATTATGCTAAAAAGTAATATAATTAGTTGCATTTTCACGTCAATAGTTGCTAGATTAGTAGTAGTAATAAGATAACCAACAATTAAAGGTAAAATAATAATTTGACTTATCCAAAAACCTACCGTTGAAAAATTATAAAATCCCAATAAAACCTTACTTTGTAGTTTATAATGTTTGCCTGTGGTCAAATGTCGCACTTTTTGGTGATACCAATCTTTCCAATTTTTTTTAGGATAAGTTTTGATATGGCTTTCTTTGCTGATGCAAATGCCTACATTTTTGCTTGTCGCCTGATGATTTACAAATAAATCATCATCTCCGCTTAATAATTTCTGAAAGTCATTAAAGCCATTGGCATTCATAAAAAGGCTTTTTTTGTAAGAAAGATTGCGCCCAACGCCCATATAAGGTGCGCCTGCAAGTGCAAAGCACATATATTGGAGAACGGTATAAAAAGTTTCGTATTGAATAATGAAATTTAAGAAAGAAAAACCTGTTTTATTTGCTTTTTCTTGCGTTTTTTCTTGCGTTTTTTCTTGAAAATTTATACCAAAATAGGGGGAAATCCCAAGAATAATAGCTTTTTCTTCTGTCTTATTTTCTAATTTTTCTACTAAAAATTGCCTGCTCATTTCTGTTACCCAATTATTGCTTTGTGGCATACAGTCAGCATCAGTAAACAACAAAATTTCATTTTTGGCAGCTTTTATGGCAAGCGTGATGGCATATTTTTTGTGTGTAATGTGTGTTGGCGTTTCATCTAC
This sequence comes from Raineyaceae bacterium, assembly GCA_043772375.1. Classification (GTDB taxonomy): domain Bacteria; phylum Bacteroidota; class Bacteroidia; order Cytophagales; family Thermonemataceae; genus JANYGM01. Next base: position 31,087 of record JAYVGJ010000474.1, read on the forward strand.
ACGTACAATGCGCAAAAGAGGGTTTTGCGCTCTTAGGTCATATAAATACTCAAAACTTTCATCATAAGAACGGTCTTCAGCTACAATTATCTCAAAATCTGGGTGATTTTGAGATAGTAGAACGGGCAATAATTTTTGAAGATTTTTTAGTTCGTTGTGTGCTGCCACAATTACAGAAACAGGCAAAAAAGTAGGTGTTTTGCCTGTTTCTGTAATTGTGTTTAGGACATTTTTTTTATGAAAAACTATTCTCAAAAATACAAAAAATAAATATAAAAATTGTATTATTGCAAAACTAGCAAAAACACAAAAAAGGGCAATGAATAGTGCTTCCAATGGGAAATTAAAGGTTATTTTTGTTAAACTTTTTATTGTACTATAAATAATGAAATTTTGGAAAAGTGGATATTCTGTATTCATTCACAGTTAAAAAATTCATAATTCACAATTATTTTGGTGTATTGACCATTGTCGTTCCTGTCTTATTGAAGGCATTTGAGCCTTTTACAGGTGTTTTGTCTATTGATTTTGTTTTTTTGTCTATAATTGTCTGTAAACCTTCATAGCTCATTTCTCCCGTAGGTTGTATGATAGCGTATTGTTTTGTATCAGAAATCATTTTGAAAGAAGGGTCAGAAGTACCATTATTTTTGATACAAGCAATATCATCAACACCGTCCAAAGTAATATAAATAGGGTTGCCTTTAGCAGATTTGCGGTGCGTGGCAGCAAATAAAATAAAATTCACATCTCCTTTGCCTTTCATTCCTTCCTTGAAATTATCCAAAAAATAATAGCAAATCACTACACTAGCAGACAAAGAAATTTTGCCTACATAATACACATCTCCTTGATAACCAAAGCTAACGGGACGGTCTGCAGGATTTACGAGGTAAAAATTGCGGTCTGCCACGCTTACTTTTTTCAATTTTGAAAAGTTTTCTCTTTTGAAAAAAGCAGCACCAGCGTTCAGCGGAGCAGTTATTTCAGAGAAATTATCAAGATATGCATCAAGTACAGTTACTTTCTCTACAACAGGCTTTACGGTAGGCTTTACGGTAGGTTTGACAATAGGCTTTACAATAGGTTTGACGGGCTTTTTTTGCGCAAAAACATTGCTGGATACAAACATTAGTGTAAGAAAAAACGTAAATAGAAATGTGGTTTTTTTCATAATAATTGAGTTAGATTTTGGTTGAAAACTACGGTAAATATAGGATAAATCTTTGTAAATTAATTTTTTCTTTACAATTTGTCACTCTACTCCACGCCTATTTACCTCATCTGGGGAGATTTGTCTTTCATAATAAGTTGTTTCTTTTGCCTCCATCCAGCAGGCATTCAGCTCCAAACCAAACAAAAGTATCAAAGAAAGCAAATAAATCCACATCATAAGTGCAATGACAGTGCCAATAGAGCCATAAAGTTTGTTGTAAGTTGCAAAATTATCCAAATAATAAGAAAAAATATTAGTTACCAAAATCACCAACACAGATGCCACCATTGCCCCAAAGGAAAAAAAACGCCACTTGCTTTTTGAAGAAGGTACAACGTAATAAATAAAAGAAATTGCTATAAAAAATACCACAAAAACAACCAAATATTTCAACAAAAGAATCAAATAATAAACAATATCTTGGTTGAGAATGCCCTCCGCAAGTAACCATTTTAAGACAAACTCCCCAATAATTAAGAAAGCAGTTGCAAAAAGTACCACCAACGACAAAACACTCGTAAGCAACAGTGCATCTAGGCGCAAACGCAGAAAGGAGCGTTTTTCTGCATATTTGAACGAACTATTAAAACTCGTAATGAGTGATGCCATTCCGTTGCTTGCTGCATAAACTGCAAAAATAATACTCAAAGAAAGCAAATTTTGCCTTTTATTTATCAAAATATCACTGATAGTTGTGTCAATAAAACTATAAATTCCTTTGGGAATAGCATCAGCCAAAAACTCCATTATTTGCGCTTGGTTGATAGGCAAAAAGGGCAATAACGCAAGCAGAAACAATAAAAAGGGGAAAATAGACAACGTCAAACTAAATGCAACTGATGTAGCACGAGAGTTTAGGTCGTGTTTGATGACCTGACGTAGCAAAATCTTTAAAAAAAGATACAAAGAAACCCTATCTACAGAAACGTGGATATGTTTTAGATATATTTCTGTATCAGTTTGTAGCTTTCTTTCTGTGATGTAAGTTTTAATCCATTTCCTCATAAAAATCAGAATAATTGTGAATTTTTAACTAGCAGTTGCTAGTGTGAATTGTGAATGAGTACAAAGTCTTAACTAACAATTTTTTAAAAATGAAAATTTAATAACTTATTTTTTTATTTTCACAATAACTTAATAATCAAGGTTTAAAATTCGTATTTCGTACTTATTCCTTAGACGCTATTTTTGTCCAAAAATCATTCTGTATTTCCCTTGTAAATCTAACAAAATTTCTACATTAGAAAAATTGTATTTTTCTAATAATTTTTTCATCTCATTTGGATATTTCTCATTGATTTCAAAGTACAAAAAACCGCCTTTTTTGAGGTATTTTGTAGCCAAAAATGTTATTCTTTCATAAAAAATAAGTGGTTGCAAATCCTCAACAAATAAAGCATTATGTGGCTCAAAATCTAACACATTAGCCTGCATTAGTTGTTTTTCTGCTTGCGTAACATACGGCGGATTACTTACAACTATATCAAATTTATCAAAAAAATTAAAATTATTTTCTAATTCTTTCTCTAAATTTTCCGCTAAAATATCTTGCTTAATAAATTGTACTTTTACGTTATTTTCTTTTGCATTGATTGTTGCTACTTTTAAGGCATTTTCAGAAATATCCATAGCAAGAGCATTGACAGAACTAACGCTATTTGCTAGGTTTTTAGCCAAAGAAATAATAATACAGCCGCTTCCTGTGCCAATATCCAAAATATTTAACGTATTATTAGAAATATTATTAGAAATATTATTTTTAGACTGATTTTGGTGTTTTTTGATGATAAAATCTACTAATTCTTCTGTTTCTGGGCGTGGAATAAGCACGTCTTTACACACACGAAAGGTCATACCATAAAACTCGGTATGACCTAAAATATATTGTATTGGCTCGTTTAAAGCTATTTTCTTAAGAATTTCTATCAAAAAAACCCACGTTTTTTCTTCAAAACTAATGCTTTTGTTAAGTGCAACATCAATTCTTTTCAAATTAAAAACTTCTTCCAAAATAAGCATTGAAATACTTTCTCTTTCTCCTTCCGTAATAGCTTGATAATCAGCGGGAAAATTCTCTGAAAAATCAAAATATTCAGAAATAAAGGCTTTTATTTCACGAGCAGTTTTTGTGAGCATAATTCTATTAGCAATGATTTTTTGTTTAGATTTCAGTATATCAAAAAACAGTTATCAACACTAATTTTATCATCTATCAAGGGTGAATATTAATTTACCAATACCGCTTTCCTTACTTGCATTTGCAACTGATTCAATGATGAGTAGATTTCCTTTCACTCTTGCTCTATGTTGTGTTTCCTCTTGAATACTACTAAGATATTTTCTTATCATTAAAAATTCATTTTCTCCTTCAAAGGTGTAAGTGCCTATTTCAACTGGTTCTTGGCTGTTACCAGCTTCAAAAATAGAATAAGTACCATCTTCAAACTCCCAAATTAAACTTGTGACTCTATTAAGCATAGCTTTTTTGTACCCAGTTGCTACTTTTACTTGTTCTGGTGTGAGTTGTACTCCTGCGACAGGCTTTGCATCTAATTGGGTAATTCTCCATTTTCCAAAGATACTTGTTTGCGCAAAAGCACTATTTGTTGTGAGTAAAGTCATTAACAACATTCCAAATAAAAACGTGATTCTCTTCATTGTGCTTTTGGATTGGTTATTTTTTTTTGATTTATTTCTTCGTGTATTTTTTTGTGCTATTAACAAACAAGCTGGACGCTTGAATACATTGAAAAGGTCGTAGTGGACACTACGACCAGAAAAACTTTCTTTTTAAGCGTGTACTTCTTCTGTTTCTACTGCCACAACAGGCAAAATACGGATAATATGCAACCAATGCATTAGTTTTATGACTGGATAAGTTGGGTCAAGTTCAAACCATTTTGCTGCAAAATTCAGTCTATTAGGCAATTTGTGGTGATTATTTTGGAAAAGTTCTCCCATCATCAAGAAATCCATCATTAAAGAATTTTTTGATTTGTCGTTATTATCAAAATTAGAATAACCATATTTGTGTCCTGCCCAATTAACAATAGCACCATGCAAAGGTCCCATCAAAAAATGCAAAGGCAAAAGCAAGAAAAACGCCCAGTGCATATCTAAAAACACATAAGCACACACATAAACTGCTACATAAGCCGCTCCCCACGAAAGGCGAGAAATCCAATGTTCGCCAAAACGCTCCAAAAACTTCCAATCTGGGTAGTTTTTGTCAAAACGCAAAGCTGGTTTAATTTTATTTTCAACAAGTGCGTTATAAATATCTTTGGTTTTCCACATCATAGTAAAAACATTTGATGCGTGATGCGGAGAATGTGGGTCTTTTTCAGTGTCGCTATATGCGTGGTGCATACGGTGCAAAATTGCGTAAGCACGTGGGCTTAGGTAAGATGCGCCTTGCGTAATGTAGGTAAGCAAACCAAAATATTTTTCCCAAAATTTGTTCATAGAAAACATTTTGTGAGCAGCGTAGCGGTGCAAAAAGAAAGTTTGGCAAAAAAGTGCCAAATACCAGTGCAAAATGAATAAAACGGTTACTAGTAGCATAAATTTGTTGGGATAATGAATTAAAATGATTTAATTTTTCCTAAGATTTTTAAGATTTTTTTGTAGTTTTGAAAACTTTATTTAATATTTTCAAACTATGATGTTTTTAAAAATTTCACAAATATAAGAAAAATTATAAAAAAACTTGTTATAATGCTAAAATTTAATTGTGAATTATGAATTATGAATTGTGAATTATGAATTAAATACAATGTATTGATAATCAAATTACTAAGCCATATTTTTCAATATAAACGTAAAACTTAACACTATTTTAAAACTCTCACAAATGAACAAACAAAACACTTATTTAGTTTTTATTTTCTTTCTCATTATTTTCTGTCAAATACTTATCACAACTAAAATATTTGCTCAAAATACTAATAATCAACTATTTAGCAAAGATAGTTTGCTGAAAATAAATCAAGATACAATCACAAAAAAAACAAATGATACCAAATATTTGCGCTTTTTGGAGATTGGTGTGGGCGCAACTGCCTATAAAGGTGACCTAAATAGTCGTTATGATTACTTTGCAAGTTCTCTACAAATTGGCATCAAGTTTAATAAGAAAAAACGCCTCAATAGTCATTTAAACCTTACTATTGGAAGTGTGGTAGGGCAAAATTATCAATATAAATTTTCTTCCACTAATGTACCCGTAGGAACTGCAACACCTAATCAATATTTTAAGACTTCCATTTTTTCTTTTCAGTATGATTTGCAATATAATTTCATCAAAAAAACAAATTTTATTCTTTATATGAGTCAGGGAATAGGTTTTTTGCGCTTTGTACCCAAAGATGAAGAAGGCAAAGAATTACAAGACCAGCGCAATACTCGTGCTAATGATGAAACCTATAATAATACAACACTCACGCTTCCGCTTAGTTTTGGGGCAATGTATATTCTCAAAAATGGCTACGGATTTGGCGTTCAGGCAAGTTATTTGTTTCCCCAAACTGATTATATTGATAATATTAGCGTTTGGGGGAGTGAGTCTGGAAAAGATAAAATTGCTATTGTAAAATTTTGGCTGGCTGTGCCATTAGCCAAAATAGCTCTCAATCCCAAAGAAAAATGATGTGAGTAGGTCGTTACAAGAATGATTTTGAATTTATTAAACTGTTGATATTTATTATTAGTATAACTACTTGATTATCAGTTATTTTAAGCGGCATATTTTTGCAAAAGGTCAATGATAATTTCTTCCTTATTTAGTAT
>JAYVGJ010000475.1:0-2058 GCA_043772375.1 Raineyaceae bacterium
AAATCCACTAAAACAAGGATTGAAACAGAAGGTGCAATTTTTTAGCTTAGTCAAAGTTGGATATTATTACCCCAAATCCACTAAAACAAGGATTGAAACTTTGATGGAGTTGATGATTTTCTTACAGTGGTTGCGATTATTACCCCAAATCCACTAAAACAAGGATTGAAACTAGCCTATAAAGAAAATTAGCACGGCACGTATGTAGATTATTACCCCAAATCCACTAAAACAAGGATTGAAACAACAATTTTAACCTAAAAAAAATGATAACAGTACAAATTATTACCCCAAATCCACTAAAACAAGGATTGAAACGAGGTACACGTTTCCATTGCAAATAAAATGCGAATTATTATTACCCCAAATCCACTAAAACAAGGATTGAAACATTAGTTGCTATATACGGGTTACATACGGGTTACATATTATTACCCCAAATCCACTAAAACAAGGATTGAAACACTCCTCTGCGTGGTTAAATACGTCCCTTGCTTGGTATTATTACCCCAAATCCACTAAAACAAGGATTGAAACACTTGTGTTTTCCCTGATGGCTTTACTACTGGTTTTAATTATTACCCCAAATCCACTAAAACAAGGATTGAAACACTGAATACGGCTACAATGTTTCTGCTGAGGAGCGTATTATTACCCCAAATCCACTAAAACAAGGATTGAAACATGGTAGTAGTAATGCTTTTGATATTGGAAAAGCTATTATTACCCCAAATCCACTAAAACAAGGATTGAAACTCAGAATCAGACCATTTACGCCTTAATTTCACCTTTATTATTACCCCAAATCCACTAAAACAAGGATTGAAACACGGAATATCCCCTTGTGTACTTGGATAAAGAAGGATTATTACCCCAAATCCACTAAAACAAGGATTGAAACTTACACAATCATTTACGCCACGTACAGACCTTATTTATTATTACCCCAAATCCACTAAAACAAGGATTGAAACTGGTTTGGGAGTAGTTAAAAACAATTTTTTGTATGTATTATTACCCCAAATCCACTAAAACAAGGATTGAAACTGGGCAGAATGGCAACGGAAAATCTACTTTTGCGGTGAATTATTACCCCAAATCCACTAAAACAAGGATTGAAACCAGACGTGCCGTTGGTATGGATAACAAAACGCTCAAATTATTACCCCAAATCCACTAAAACAAGGATTGAAACTCTTTCATTTTTTTGGTTTGTTCAGCAGAAAAACCAATTATTACCCCAAATCCACTAAAACAAGGATTGAAACTATTTATTGATTCCATCAATGATATGAATATTACTATTATTACCCCAAATCCACTAAAACAAGGATTGAAACCTTGCAAAATTAGGACTTTCAAACGTATAACTATGATTATTACCCCAAATCCACTAAAACAAGGATTGAAACTCAATAAGTTCTAAGTTAGGCATTTATATATTTATTATTATTACCCCAAATCCACTAAAACAAGGATTGAAACTCAATGTATGCCCTGATTTTGATTTCTGTAAGCCCTATTATTACCCCAAATCCACTAAAACAAGGATTGAAACTTTTTGTGAACGGACTGCCTTATTTCGTACCTGCGTATTATTACCCCAAATCCACTAAAACAAGGATTGAAACAACGAAAGACAAAATCCGTTCGGTACTTGCTGACCAATTATTACCCCAAATCCACTAAAACAAGGATTGAAACAATGTTGCAAATAGTGAACTCCAAACGTGGATTAGATTATTACCCCAAATCCACTAAAACAAGGATTGAAACTTTTCTGTATTTTTGTATTATCCCCCCTTTGGGGGATTATTACCCCAAATCCACTAAAACAAGGATTGAAACATAACACCTGTTTGGCTTCAGGCAGTACGTTACGCCTATTATTACCCCAAATCCACTAAAACAAGGATTGAAACCAATTATAGCGTTTTTGAGTTGCTTTTTGGCGTAGGGATTATTACCCCAAATCCACTAAAACAAGGATTGAAACTCATATTGATATTTCTGTAGCCTTTTTTGGGCTTCAGATTATTACCCCAAATCCACTAAAAC
>JAYVGJ010000476.1:0-6406 GCA_043772375.1 Raineyaceae bacterium
TTTAATTCTTACTTTTGTACCTGAAATGGGGTGCCTTAATACAACGGGCTGAGAACATACCCAAAACCTGATGCAGATAATGCTGCCGTAGGGAAGAAAACTAATAGTACAGAAGTCTCATCTGTATGCTAATTTTATATACAAAATCCAAAATGAAAAAATCATTTTCCTTGCGTAAATACGCCTACGTATGCGCTTGTCTATGTGTGTGCCTACTGCTCTCACTCACCTCAAACGCACAAAACAAACAAATCTCAAATCAATTTTCTATTACAGGAAAAATCACAGAAGAAAACGGACAAATTATTCCAAATGCTGTTATTTCTCTCAAAAACACCTTCAAAACTACATTAGGCAATGATAATGGCGTGTACCTTTTTTATGGACTTTCAAAAGGAACGTACATTATTGAAGTGAGTTTTGTAGGTTACCAAAATGCCACTCAAAGCATAAAAATTGAAGAAAATTCAACAGAAAGTAACGAATTAAACTTTATTTTGAAAGAAAATACTTTACTTTCTGAAGAGGTGATTGTAACCGCCACGCGTGCCACAGACCGTTCTGGGGTGGCTTTTAAGACTATTTCAGCACAAGAGTTAGGCAAACAAAACCTTGCACAAGATTTGCCTATTTTGCTGAATTTCACGCCCTCAATGGTCAGCACGTCTGATGCAGGCGCAGGCGTGGGTTATACGTCTATGCGCATACGTGGGAGCGACCAAACACGCATCAATGTAACCATAAACGGCATTCCGTTGAATGATACAGAATCACAAGGCGTTTTTTGGGTTAATATGCCTGATTTCTCTTCTTCTGTGGAAAGCATACAAATTCAGCGTGGCGTAGGCACTTCTACCAACGGTGCGGGGGCGTTTGGAGCTACCGTAAACGTGCAAACGAATACACTACAAGAAAAACCTTACCTTGATATCAATAATAGTATTGGCTCTTTTGGAACGCAAAAACACAATATAAAAGTGGGTACTGGGCTTATCAACGGCAAATTTACGGCTGATATGCGTCTTTCTCAAATAAAATCTGATGGTTTTGTGGATAGAGCCGCCTCAAATATGAGTTCTTACTACTTTTCTGGGGCTTATGTAGGCAAAAAAACGCTTGTCAGAATCAATGTTTTTTCAGGGAAAGAACAAACTTATCAGTCTTGGAATGGCACACCAGAAGCCAAAATAAGCGGAAATCCTGCACTTATTCAAGATTATATTGATAGAAATTATCTTGATGCGGAAGATGCTCAAAATATGCTTACTTCCGACAACAGAACTTATAATTATTTTACCTATCAAAATCAAACAGATAACTACAAACAAACCCATTATCAGGCTATTTTTTCACACGAAATTAGTAAAAAATGGCAGGCAAATGTAGCATTGCACTACACGAAAGGCGCAGGTTATTACGAAGAATACAAAAAAGACCAAAAGTTTTCTCGTTATGGGCTTCCAAACGCTGTTGTAGGTACAGGCGTAAGTGCAACAACCATAAAAAGAACAGATTTAGTACGTCAGCGTTGGTTGGATAATGATTTTGGCGGATTTACTTTTTCTGCGGATTATAATTCTCGCAAAAATATGCGTATTAGCATTGGTGGCGCAGGAAATAAGTATGTTGGAAAGCATTTTGGAGAGATTATCTGGACAAGTGTGGCTAATGCAAATGTTGCTAAAAATCAGCGTTATTATGAAGGAGAAGGTACAAAAACAGATTTTAATGTTTTTGGAAAGATTTTTTATGATATAAATAATAAAATCACTTTGTTTGGAGATTTGCAAGTCAGAAATATTACTTATGATATTTCGGGCATAGATAATAATTTAATTGATGTATCTCAAAAATCTCAATTTGCATTTTTTAATCCAAAAGCGGGAATAACCTATACAGCAAACGACAGACACAGTTTTTCAGGTTTTTTTGGGATAGGAAACCGTGAGCCAAACCGTTCTGATTTTGTGAATAGTACGCCTAATACTCGTCCACAGGCGGAAAGTTTACAGAATTTGGAGGTTAATTATTCTTTGAAAGCTAAAAAAATGACGTTTTCCGCTAATTATTTCTTGATGAATTATCAAAATGAATTAGTTTTGACAGGAAAACTCAATGATGTAGGTGCAAATTTGCGTGCAAATGTGGCTCGTAGCTATCGTACAGGCTTAGAATTAGAGTTTGCAGCTAATATTTCTAAAAAACTTACGTTGGGCTTGAATGCTACTTTTAGTCAAAATAAAATCATTAGTAAGTTTGATGAATTTGTTGATAACTTTGATTTTAGCTCGTCTGCGCCTATTTCAGCCACTAACCCAAGAGATATTTTTGTAAAATCTCACGAAAATAAAGATTTGGCATTTTCTCCTAGTGTGGTGGGTGCAAGTCAGATAAGTTATAAAATTAGAAAAGATTTTGAGGTAAGTTTGCTTACCAAATACGTTGGGAAGCAGTATTTAGATAATACCCAAGATGAAAGCCGTAGCCTAAAAGCCTACCTTACGAATGATGTACGTTTTATCTACACATATAAACCTAAATTTATGCAAGAAATTACTTGTACTTTCCTCATAAACAATGCTTTAAGTGAGCTTTATTCCTCAAATGGTTATTTGTATAGTTATTCTAGTGGTGGCGCACTTTTTGCTGATAATTATGTATATCCGCAGGCTGGACGTAATTTTTTGATGTCTGTTGGGCTGAAATTTTAGAAAAATGAAAGATTAGTTAGATAACAACATTGTTAATTGGTTTTTAAATACATTATTACCAGGTTCCGTAAGTACGACTTACTGCTATGAATATTAAATCCTTTCAGGATTTCAATACAAATGAATAATTTTATAAATACAATATCATTATTTAAGTATAAAACTTAAAAACCTCAAAACTTTTCTAATTTTGAGGTTTTTATTGTATTTATACTCGTTTTGTTTCCACCATTGTATTTTCAAAATGTTTACCAACAGCATCAATAAAACCACGTGCAAACTCGTGATTATGCGTGAGCATCTCAAAGAACTGGTTTTTATCTATCTCAAACAGCACAGTAGGCTCTGTGGCAACAATATCACGCTCATAAAAGTCATCATCTCCTACTAATTTTTCTCCAAGAATTTCTCTTTGCTCATAAGTTTTTATGATTTTTTCATCATCTCCAAAAGAAGCCAAACGACCACTCACAACCACATAAATAGGACTTTCTGCATTCTGTCCCTTGTGCAAAACTATGGTATCTCTTGCAATTTTGCGTACTTGTATGAGTTCTACAATTTCAGAAACTATATCAGAAGGAATATTTTGGAAAAAGTCAATTTCTTTCAAAAACATTGTTTTTTGTATCCTCAAAGGCATTATTTCCATAGTATTGCCTAATGCTTTTTTCATTACTTCGTCTATTTCCAGCATAGTTTTTTTGTGCAAACGCTCTTTCATAGCCTCATATTGCGGGCGGTCGTGTACACAAATTGCCCACGCAGAAGTTTCGTACAAAAGTGGGTCTGGGTGAAATAAATTAGCTTTTAGCTCCTCCAAACCAATCAGATCTTGTGTATTTCCAAGAGAATAAATAGCAGTAGCACGTGTCCAGCGGTTAGTAAAAGTATAATCTCTGCTGATAAGGTGTTTCAAAACATCAACGGAATTGAATTTTTCACGAGGGAAATAAACCTGCAATTTTTCTACTTTCTCCTCGTTTTTGATGTCTTCCAAAATAGGAAAGAGTTTTGGTTTGAGTTCATCAGCCAAAAACATATCCAAAAGCTCAATAGCAAACATTTTCCCATCTGCTTGGTCACTTTCTAAGCAATCTTTCACAAGTTGTATTGACTGATAATCATATATTAAAGACAACAAAGTAAAAATGCTTTCAAAATTGTACGCCACTTCATCTTTCAAAGATTTGATAAGATATTCGTTATAACGAGCATCTTTTATTTCTGAAAGTGCGGCAATATCCCACGCAGCATCTCCAATTTCAACTTCTATAATATGGTTGATAAGCGTGTGTTTGTCTTCTGGCACTTTGATATTGTTATAACTAAATGCAAAAAGAGCCTGCTCTATGACTTCTTGGTCTGGGTACGAAAGTTTGCCCCACAGCAAGGAAATAGCCTTTGGCGTACCAATTCTGCCATAAATCTGCACAATACGGGACATAATATGTTCGTTTTGTCCTGTTTTTTGGAAAGATGCTTCCAAAAACGGCAGAACACCATCACCCATAGCAATCAACGCAGCAGCAGCAGCATTTCCTAGCAAAGCAGAGGGCAAAGCGTCAATGAGAATAGTCCAAGATTCTGGTTTTTTGATTTTTCGTGCTGCGTGAATGGCATACAAACGCACTTTAAAATCAATATCACGCAATAATTCTATCAATAAATATTCATTTTGTGGATTAGCCACAGTGTGAAAAATCTTTGCTATTTCTAATCTGTCATTGATATTTCTTGATTTGACTTGCTTGCGTATTTCTTCATCAGACATCACTTTAAATGAGGTAACACCTTCTTGCGTGATATTTAGTGCCTCTATTTTTGCCATTGCATAGTCTTGCACTGCAGGAAAATCAGCTTTATTAGCTAAAGAAACCATTTTTTCTTCAAAAAGTGTGGGTTCTAATTTTTCCATTAGTTTGAGGGCAAAAATAACTTTGTCTGGATTATCACTCTTGATTTCGCCCAAAAGCATTCTATCAATAGAAAACTCACTATTGACATTTTTGACTGCCTTATTTTTGGTACTAATCAGTGTTTCTTGTAGTGTAATGCGGTATTTTTCGTACATTTTGTTCGTTGCGAAAATCCAGCCAATAATGATAGGAATAAGCGCAAAAATGAAAAGAAGTAAACTAGAAAAATGTAAAACTTGTATTCCTGTCAAAATAAGCCCTGCAATAAGCCCAGAACCTACTTTTATGATTCCGTCCATACGTGCCATTACGTCTAGGCGTATACTGGCATCAATAGGAAAATAGAAAAACTTAAATACAGCATCATCAACGGCATCTTTGAGAGAACTAGTAAACAGTTTGCTCAAAGCTACTGCCAAAAAGAACAAAATAAAACCGCTTGAAGCCAATTCAAAACCCATAAAAGTACCAATAACCGCACATAAGGCAGTAAAAACAATCAAAAGTATAGGATTTATGAGCAAAGTAACACGCAAACCGTAGGTTTCTACCAGCCAATCACTCACAAAAACCTGAATAATCAGGGCAAAAACTAGCGTAATTCCTTGAAAAACGGCAATAAAATTCTGTAAATCCTTCTCGTCTGGGTATTGTTGCCCCATCACATTGACAAAAGTGTAATCAACAAATTTGCTTCCTATCATAGCAAACATAATAAAAATCATCATAGACACTATGTACTTGTTTTTGAGCATTGACAAAAAGCCAAATGTAGTCGTTTTTTCTATTGCTTCACCTCTCACACGCATACGCTTTTGCTTACCTTTTGCGAGCAAAGGAGATTTTGCAATGATAGCCAAATAAATGACAATAATGATAAATAAAGCTGCAATACTAATGTAAGTAAGGTCTGCAGTATTAGGCAAAAAGTTAGAAACAATAGGAATAGTAAGGAAAGCTATCAAAGTTGCTACACCTTTTCCAATATCCACGCCACCTACAATACGTTTTTGTTGTTTCAAGATAAACATACGGGCAATACTTCCCCAAAAAATCAGCAATAAAAGTGCATCAAAAGGACCCATAAGCACTAATGATAGGAAAATAAGGTCTTTTTTGTTTTTCATTGTTTCTGGCGTTATCTCGCCATACCCTACACGAATGGCAATCAGAGAACACAAAATAATGAACAAGACCCCCACAGCAAGGCGTGAGAAGGATATTTTTGATTGTAGCAGAGAAAACGTGTAGGTAAAAACTATCCCTACGCCTCCTGTAGCCATTACGGCAAGAGGTAAATCTGTTTTTTCATTGAGGTTTCCTACAAAAAGTGTCATAGTTGCCACATCATAAGTAGCCAAAAAAACACCAATAGCAAAGCCCATAGCAAGAAGCAGCATTACTTGTACAAACTCATTATCTTCAATATCAAAGATTTTTAAAAGAATTTTACGCATAAAATAAGTGATTTAGATTAGTTTTCAGTTGTGAACTAACACAAGGTTTGATATAGTTTTTAAAAGTGTGCTAAATTTACATTTAATTTTGTGAAATTTTATCAAATTTTATATTTTTTTATCAAATATAAAAAATATTTAAATTTTTTAAGCTAAATCACAACTTATATGATATGATTTTCGTATTATAAATAGTAATAAAATAAATAGTAAAATCTTAGTTACTGTAAAAGTTCCGTTGCAAAAAAGTGTAGGGTGCGACCCCAACGCCATTAAGTTAAGAAATTATGCCTATTAGGCTCTTTATATTCATTTTTAT
>JAYVGJ010000477.1:0-2186 GCA_043772375.1 Raineyaceae bacterium
AAAAAAAGAGTGATAAAAATAAAAAATAAAATCTAAAATAAGAATGCCCCATACAAAAAGTAAAGGGCATTGTAAGATTATGTCCAAAGTCTAAATAAAATTTGCTTTAATTTTTCTCCAGTAATCACATCTCTATAATTGATGCTACACGAGGTACTCAAATTATGAAAATCATAGCTAGTGCCTGCTTTGCCCCAAGCGTAGGTGTTGATGTCTATTCTGATTTGGTCAGCTAGCCATTTTTTCATAAATTTCCCTTCCTCTTTTTGTTCTTGTTCGTCAAAATTATCCCAACTTGCAATTTCATCATAAGGGTTATCCCTCAAAACAAAACTTATATTTTTTATAGTGTTATTAGAAAATGCAAACGCAAAAATAAAATACAATTCACCAATTTGGACGTTCCGAACAGAATAATTGCCAAGGTTGTCGGCTGACATTTTTTCTCCAAAATGTGCCTTCAAGTCTTCAATGGTCGTTTTATTAGAAATAACAAATTCATTGTCTATTGTGAACTCTCCCGTTGCGGGGTTTAAGAGTTGTGGATATACAATTTTCGGATTTTTATTTTTAGACATAACTATATTTTTTGAGTTACAAAAGCTCATTTTCTACAATTTCTTGTATTTCTTTTTTGGTCAGATTTTCCAGTTCAGATTTGTCGTAAATGGTAATCAAATAAATTTCTATTGCATCTTTTTTCATTTCTAAAAAATAGGTTATCACTCTGAAACCGCCACTTTTGCCCTTTCCCTTGCTTTTACTCGCCAAACGAATTTTGCGGATGCCATTACCCAAGTCTGCTCCTAGAAATGGATTTTCCTGAATTTCGTCTGCAAGCACATTGATTTCACTCGCCAAAGATTTATATTTTTTGGCTAATGGCTTTAATCTTTTCTGAAAAAACTCAGTAGCTTTAACCTTAATCATTCAAACTATCCATTAACTCCTTGATGGTCAGACTTTTTCTCTTGCCCTCACGTATTTCTTTTACCTCTTTCAAGCCTTCTCTCAAATCTGCCAAAAACGTTTCTTTGGAAACAATATCTTTGTCTTTTTTAGGCGTTAGTTTTTTTCCTTCTTTGAGAGAAGTTTGTTTGATACTAGCTTTTATTTTGGACTTTTCAATGAAAAGCGTTATTTTTTCAGCTTCTAAAACGCTCAAAACGTCAATTGTCAACCGTTCCATGTTTTTTAAGTTTATATAAATTTTCTAAATATTAGACCAATCCTTGAAGTTGGAAAAAACAAATTTATTGTCTATTCCGAACTCCTCTATTGTGGAATTTAAAAGTTATTGTGCCTATTTTTATAATAGCTTAATAATCATCATTTTACATTCGTACTTCGTACCTCGTAATCCGTACCTCTTCGTTTATTTCCCACCCACGACAATTTCCAGCATAGCATCAGTATCTAGGTATTTTTGTGCGGTATTCAAGATGTCTTCAGAAGTGATTTTTTGTACTTTCTGGATATATTTTTTATAAAAATCATAGTCCAAATTATAAAAATGAACTCCACCAAACATATCAGCCAAAGAAAAAGATGTCGTAAAACTTGCTGCAAACGACCCAATAAGGTAGTTTTGTACTTTTTCTAGTTCTTGTGCGCCTACTTTTTCATTTTGCATTATTTTTATTTCCTTATAAATTTCGTCAATGGCTTGCGTGGTAGCTTCTTTTTTTACGTCTGCGCCTATCACAAAAAAGCCCTCACTGCCCATAAAACTCATTTGTGAGGAAATACCATAAGTCAAACCTTTGTCTTCACGCAAATTTTGCATCAGACGTGAGCCAAAATAACCGCCTAAAATCTCGTTGGTGAGAAGTATCTTAAAATAATCTGGGTGGTTTTTTGGAAACAAAATGCGCCCAATTCTAATGGCAGATTGTATGCTGTTCGGGCGTTCTATTACTTCAGATTTGAAGACAGTCTTAAATTCTCTTTGGTTTGTGTCAAGTTGTACCAAACGCACGCTTTCTTGTCCAAAATGCTCATTTATAAGTGCTTTAACACTATCCGTAATCTTCCCTGCTGCAATAATTTGGGCGTTTCCTAGCTGGAAAAATTGCTTAAAGAAATTCGTTAAATCTGATTTTTTGATAGCTTGCACATCATTTTCTTCCAAATTTCTGCCATAAGCGTGTGTTTCTCCAAAAACTAATTGCCTAAACCTGCGTGCA
>JAYVGJ010000478.1:0-2927 GCA_043772375.1 Raineyaceae bacterium
AAAACAAAACCAATGCAAAGATCAATAATCAAAAAATCAGTTTCATTAGCAAAATAAAACGTAATTACTTGATAATCAGATACTTTGATTTTCAAAGTGTGGGCTACTGAAAACAATCCCAAACCAAATCCAAAAAAATTTCGGTTTTTTCGTTTTCGGGTTTGGAGCAAACTGGAAAATTTTCGCAAAAGTCAAATTTCCCTTCACTTTGAAATTCAAAGCACGAAATCCGTAAATCAAACTCTAAAAGAAAGAACACGTGTGTTTTATTCTTTTATTGTATTGCTTATATAGTGTAAAAACGACTAATTTGGTAAAAATCACGGACGGATTTGGTAAAAACTGTGATTTATCTACGACTAATTTGGTAAAAAATAACGACAATTATTTTTATTTGTCGTTATTTTATTTACCTTTGTAAAAACATATTCATATACTCTTAAATCCACATTTTTACTCAAACTTAATATATAAAAAATGACTAATTCTAACAATGCTCTTGTTGTATCAGACAGCAAAAAAATTATCAAACAGTCTAACTTTTTGATAAATGCCCGCTATGAAACAACTTTATTGGAGCGAAGAATTTATTTAAAAATGCTCTCTATGGTTGAACCTGATGATACTGATTTTAAAGATATGACAATAGATGTTGTTGATTTAATTGAAGAACTAGGATTACAAGGACTCTCTGCTTATGCAGAACTTAAAAATGCTACCAAAAAGCTAATGAAATGTATTTGTGAAATTAAGAATGATAAACAACTTACACAAGTGGCACTTATTAGTAGTGCTGTTTATCAGAATGGGAAAGGAAGTATTGTGTTACACTTTGACCCTGCTCTGAAACCTTACATATTGCACATTAAAAGTTACTTTACACTTTTTGATTTAGAGGAAGCTTTTGGTATAAAAAGTAATCATTCATTACGTATGTATGAATTATTAAAACAATACTCTTCTACGGGTATTCGTGTGATTAGTCTTAAAGATTTGCGGTTTTCATTGAATATATCTGAAGAGCAATATCCTAACTATTTTGATTTTAAAAAACGAATAATCTTGCAAGCACAAAAAGATTTAGAAAAGACCCCTATGGCTTTCAAATTCAAAGAACTCAAGTCAGGTAAAAAAGTAATAAGTTTTGAATTTACGTTTACAGCTATACCCATACCTATAAAGAAAGAAAAAACAACTAAAAAAGAATTATTACAAGAATTAAACACTTCTGAGGTAAACACCAAAAATGATAACATTAAAGAAGTTGATTTAGTAGGGAGAGCAAAAGTGTATGAAGGTTTGATAAACCTCAAAATGAGTGATTATCAAGCAAAATCAGTAATGCAAAAAGCAAGTGATAAAGAAATTTATCAAGTGCTTTATCAGGTAACAGTAGCATTATTAGACCCGAAAATCAATAATAAGGCAGCCTATGCTTATAGTGTTTTTAAGAAGAAATTTAATTTAGATTAGGTTTATTTTCGTAAAAAAACTAAGTTTATGAAAAATTTATGAAAAACATTAAAAAAAATGATACCTCAAGTAATTGCAATTCTCAATCATAAAGGCGGTGTAGGCAAAACTACCACAACATTTAACCTTAGTAAAGCACTATCACTAATGACACAAAAGGTGCTGATGATAGATATTGACCCACAAGCAAATCTTACCATAATTACAGGTGAAGAAAATCCAAAAAAAAGTATTTATGATTCTTTTTGTGATGATGAGCCTTTGCCTATCATCAATATTGCACCTAACTTGGATTTAGTACCAGCTAGCCTTGACCTTTCTGCTGGAGAGGCGAAATTTATTGCTATGGGCATTGCAGGATACTTTAAGCTAAAAAATGGTTTAGCAAATATCAAAAAAAATTATGATTATATTTTTATAGATTGCCCGCCTTCACTAGGAATTCTAACACTAAACTCACTTATAGCATCAGATAGCGTAATTATAGTGCTAAATCCTGAATTTTTGAGTATAAAAGGGCTTACCACTATTGTTTCTACTATTGATAATCTTAACAAAGATTTGAATTTGAGTTGTAATATTATGGGTTATTTGATAACACAAACAGAAAGAACGCTGTTATCCAAAGGATTTGAGGGAGAACTCAAAAAAACATTTAAAAAGAAAGTTTTTGAAAACGTGATACGTAGAAGTGTGGCACTCAAAGAAGCCACAGCATCAAAAAAAGATATATTTTCTTATAACAGAAACTCAACAGGAGCATTAGATTATTTAGAACTCGCCAAAGAAATTTTAGTATTATGAGCAAAAAACAATTATTTGTGGATAGTGTGCTTTCAGACATTCTTAGTAGTGCCAAAACTGAAATGAACGCCACACAAGACGACATAAAAAGTAATATCAAAATCTTGCCAGAACTCAAAAACCTTATTCCACCACTTACAGACGAGGAATTTGAACAGTTACGTCTTAATATTTTGGCGGAAGGTTGCAAAGATACACTTGTAGTAGCGAAATTGGATAATGACTATATTTTGGTTGATGGACACAACCGTTATAAAATTTGTGCTGAAAATAAAATATTTTTTAAAGTTGAGTTAAAAGACTTTCAAAGTATTGATGCTATTAAAGAATGGATGATATTAAATCAGCTCGGAAAACGAAATTTGACAGATTTGCAAAAGTCCTATTTGAGAGGTTTGCAATATCATAGAGAAAAGAAAAAAGAGGCATTTAAAAACAATTTAAAGCAATTTGCCGTAGTGGACAATTTGTCCACTACGGATAACCCGTTAATCAATTCATTTGAAAAAACCATTGAAAAACTTGCTTTACAACATCAGGTATCTCCAAAAACCATACAAAGAGATGAAAAATTTGCACTTGGTTTGGATATGCTCGCAAGTGAAGACAACACGCTTAAAAATAAAATTCTTAGCAAGGAAATTAAAGTC
>JAYVGJ010000479.1:0-3053 GCA_043772375.1 Raineyaceae bacterium
AAAACAAAACCAATGCAAAGATCAATAATCAAAAAATCAGTTTCATTAGCAAAATAAAACGTAATTACTTGATAATCAGATACTTTGATTTTCAAAGTGCGGGCTACTGAAAACAATCCCAAACCAAATCCAAAAAAATTTCGGCTTTTTCGTTTCGTTTTTCAGAAAGCCAATTTGAAAAATCTTGCTACCAAAACAATTTTCCTTCTTATGAAAAAACTGCGCTTTGATTTTCAAAGTAAAAACAAAAACACGTGTGTTTTTTGTATTAAGTTTTTAAATACAATAATAGGAGTAAGAAAGTCAAAGGTGGAAACTTTTGGTACTTTTTGATGCCTAAAGGTGGAAACTTTTGGTGCATTTGGGCAATTTATAGGTGGAAACTTTTGGTACCAATTATGGAAAATAAAAATAATTTTCCACAATAAATTTTTTTATTCGTTTAATTGCATTATATTTGTGTTTTCCTAACAAAAATATGCTCAAAAAGACCCAAAAAATTCCGAAAACCCCAAAACAAAGTGAAAATAATTCACTTATTGTTCAGTCTAACAAACTCATCAATGGAAGGTTTGATATGACCCTTTTAGAAAAACGAATTTTTCTAAAAATGGTGTCAATGATAAAGCCCAAAGATACAGAATTTAGACCACTTCTAATCAACGCTAGTGAGCTTATACACGACCTTGGTTTAGAAGGGAAATCATTGTATGCAGAATTCAAAAAAGCCACTAAAAGGCTAATGCAGCACGTTTGCGAGATAAGAGAAACTGATGGACTTCTGCAAATCAGTCTTGCAAGTAGCGTGAAGTATTATGAAGGTCAAGGACTTGTGGAAATTTCCTTTGACCAAAAGCTAAAACCTTACTTACTACTTTTGCAAAATAACTTTACAGTTTTTGGACTTACTGAAGCACTTGCTTTAAAAAGTTTAAGTTCCTTACGTATGTATGAATTATTAAAACAATTCACAAATACTGGTATGAGAATTATAGTTTTGGAGGAGTTGAAAAGATGCTTGAACCTCGTGGAACAATATACCAAATATGCAGATTTTAAAAGATACGTCATTGTATCAGCGCAAAAAGACCTAGAAAATACAGATATGGCTTTTACGTTTAGGGAATTGAAAGTTGGCAAAAAAGTAGACAGACTTGAATTTACCTTCCAAAAAACAGAAAGAATAGCAATACTATCACTTCAACCTACAATAGCCAACGAACAAGCAAACCAAGGAAAAGAAGAAGTTGCTATATCTGTGGAAGAGGTGAAACCTTCTAAGATAAATAATCCTTATACAGAAATAGTGAGGGTTGCACCAGCAAATAGAGCGAGAGCTTATGAAACACTTATGAAGCTAAACATAAGTGATTATCAAGCAAAAAAGGTACTTGAATATGCTAATGATGCAGAAATTTTTAAAGTGGCTTATGGTTTAAACATACTTATTGCAGACCCAAAAATCAAAAACAAAGAAGCGTATGCATATGGTGTTCTCAAAAATAAATTTGGAATAAGCGACTAAATGACTGAGTTTTCACAATGTTTAATAGCAAAAAACTATTTTTCAAAAACCTTATTAAACTTTTGAATACTAAGATATTACAACATTCATCAAATCAAAAATACTAATAAATAGATATGAGAAACCCACTAATAAGTCCAAGAAAACCTATTGTATATGCCATCATCAACCATAAAGGCGGTGTTGGCAAAACCACTACAACACTTAATTTAGCACGAGCATTGTCGCTTTTGAGTAATGATGTTTTAATGATAGACCTAGACCCTCAAGCTAATCTTACACAATCCGTAGGGCTTAATGAGTCTAGTAGAAATATTACTGGAACGCTTTGCAGAAATGAAAAATTACCTATCATAGAAATTTATGATACTTTGCACCTTGTGCCTTCTGATTTGAGCCTAGCAACAGCTGAAATGTCGTTGCAGGCAGAACATTTATTAGGTTATACAAAACTAAAAAAAGCTTTAGATACTGTAAAAAATCAATATGACTATGTTCTCATAGACTGTCCTCCCTCACTAGGAATACTGCCCATTAATGCCATTATTGCTGCTGATGAAGTAATTATAGTAACGCAAGCTGAATATTTGGCTATCACTGGTACAAAAACAATCTTGGAACTTTGTGAAAAGTTAAAAGAAGCAATGAATGAAAAACTACAAATAGCAGGTATTTTATTTACCCAAGTTGATAATACGGTGGTCAGTAAAGGAATTATAGCTGCAATGAGAAAGGAATATAAAGAACAGATTTTTGATGCCGTTATTCGTAGGACTGTGGGTCTAAAGGAGGCAAGTATCCAAAGAGTAGATATTTTTAAATACAAGCACGAAAGTGCTGGAGCAAAAGATTATTTAGCGTTAGCGTGTGAAGTTTTTAAAATCCCAAATATTACCCTACCAGAATAATGAGCAAGAAAAATATAGATATTTTTAGCAACCTTATCCAAAGTGTTGTAAAAAATAATACAGATTCAAATACTTTTATTAAGCAAAATATCACTATTCTTAGTGAATTAAAAAAACTTATTCCGCCTTTGAGTGAGGAAGAAAAAGATAAATTACGGGAAAGTCTTATTTTAGAGGGTTGTAGAGAAAGCCTAATTATTTGGGATAATGCGGGTACATATGTACTTGTGGACGGACATAACCGCTATGAAATTTGTGCTATGTACAAAATAGATTTTAGGGTTGAAGTCAAAATTTTTAAAGATTTGGCAGATGTAAAAAACTGGATGATAAATAATCAGCTAGGTAAAAGAAACGTAAGTGAACTTGTAAAATCTTACTTACGGGGTTTACAATATTCACAAGAAAAGATAAAAGAAAATTTTAAAGGAAATCAGTATACAAAAAGTGGTGATGGACAAATTGTCCGCAGTCAGAATACCATTGAAAAACTAGCTTTGCAACATCAAGTATCAGCGAAGACCATACAAAGAGATGAAAAATTTGCACTTGGTTTGGATATGCTCGCAAGTGAAGACAACACGCTTAAAAATAAAATTCTTAGCAAGGAAATTAAAGTC
>JAYVGJ010000480.1:0-10122 GCA_043772375.1 Raineyaceae bacterium
CGTTCTTTTTCTATTTCTGAAAAATCTTTGGAATAGTATCTTTTAAAAAATTCTATTCTTAATTGTTTTGGCGTGATATCTGGATTTTTGCTTTTGATACTATTAATAACAGTATTTCGTACAAACTCAATCATTTTCAAACCTTCTTTAAAGCGTTCTTCTGGGGTCATTTTGAGGGAAAACTCTATTTGTTTTTTCCTCATTTCTGGTGTGGTGTCATTCATTTTTTAGGAGATTAAAAATTTCATATAATAAAAAACGTAATTGATAATTCGTAATTGATAATTCGTAATTGATAATTCGTAATTGAACTACTCATTTTCTTGCGCTTTTTGTATGGCAATAGTGAGCAAATTCCGTTGATTATCAGTAAGTTCTCTATTTACGGCTTTTCTAAAAAAGTTAGCAAAAAGTTCTTTTTCGTCTAATTTTTTAAGTTCCTCACTTGTTACGGCATTTTGGCTATTTTTGTGGAAAGATTGTGCATAACGCAAAGAAATAGTATTGACATAATCACTTTGAATAATATTCATAGCATTGGTTACCAAACTTTCATTTTCCAATTTTACCTCCAAAAAGTCATTTTTTTGCGGAATAACAGAATTTTCAGATAAGTGAAATTTTTTGTCATCAATGCGTCCACTCACACGCAAGACATTTTTCTGCGGAACAAGGTCAATAATAGTAAAATTTTCAATGCCTTTATCAGTCAAATCAAACATAGAAACAGATTTTTGATGTTCTGACTCACTCACAGAATACTTATAAATAGACCCAGAATAATGCACTTTTCCGCCCAAATGCGAGTGCATACGGTGCAAATGCCCTAGTGCAACATAGTCAAAAACCTCAAAAACACTTGCATTTATGAGTTCAGAGCCGCCAATACTCATTATTTTGCGTTCAGAGTCAGTTTCCAGCCCGCCCGCCACAAAACAATGCCCAATTAGCACAGAACGCTCATTTTTAGGATGAGTAAGCATTATTTCATTGATTATTGCCTTCATTGCTTCCTCGTGGCTTTTGATAGAACTATCTTCAAACATATATCTTGCCTCGTCTGGCGTGATATAGGGAACACAATAAAAATGCACTTTTCCAAGATTATCTTCCAAAACAACTTTTGGTGTTTCTCGTTTGAAAGTACCAAAAATATGAAAGTTTTGTCGGCTCAATAGTTGTTGCACATAATCTAATCTTTCAGAACTGTCGTGGTTTCCCGCAATAGCAATAATAGGAACGCCAAGCTCCGTAATAGCAATAATAGTGTCGTTGAGTAGCGTAACGGCACTTGCTGGGGGAACGGAACGGTCATAAATATCTCCTGCAATAATCAAAACATCAGGTTTTTGTGTTTTTACAATTTCAATTATCTGTTTTAAAACAAATTCTTGTTCTTTAATGAGGTCGTTGTGGTGAAGTGTGCGCCCTAAATGCCAGTCTGCCGTATGTAAAATTTTCATTCAATCTTTATAGAAATTTCAATAAGAAAATTGTATTATTTTTATTTTTTAGCGAGCTAAATATTCAAAATAACTTTTCACAAATATAATAAAAAATATACATTTTAGGTTACCTTTTTATCTTTTCAGCATAAATAGCACATTTTACGAAAATATACCAAATAAAATTTTGCAATAATGAAAAAAATAAAAACTATTTTCCGCTTTCTGGGCATTGTGGTAATGACTATTATTTTATACGTAATAATGGCATTTGCGAGTTCTTACATACCTGTAAATACGGATTTTGAAAACTGCAAAAATACCAATAATAATACTGAAAACAATGCTGAAGAGTGTATAGAAGTGTTTTTGCTCACAAATGGTGTGCATACAGATATTGTTTTGCCCACAAAAAATGCTAACAAAAATTGGACAAATTTTATTAGTCCAATAGCAACAAAAATGGATAATTCAAATTCAAAATTTGTAGCTTTTGGTTGGGGCGACAAAGGGTTTTTCTTAGAAACGCCCACTTGGAGTGATTTGAAGGTATCAACGGCTTTTAATGCACTTTTTTATTTAGGCTCTGCCACAATGCACACGACATTTTATAAAGAAAGGGAATTACAAGAAAATGCCAGTTGTAAGAAAATTTCTATTAGTAAAGAGAATTATCAAAAACTCGTAAATTTTATAGAAAACAGCTTTAAAACTCTAGAAAATGGCAATTATCAGCTAATTTTGCAAGGAAAAAATCCACATTCTTACGGAAATGATGATGTTTTTTTTGAGGCAAAAGGCGCATATAGTTTATTTTATACCTGTAATACGTGGACAAACAACGCACTCAAAGCCGCAAATATGAAAGCCTGTCTTTGGACACTTTTTGACAAACCAATCTTGGCTAAATATGAAAAATGAGTTGTGGGATTTAGTTGTCTTCTAAAAAGACTGATTTTGCACCCTTAGGGTGTAAAATACACAAATCTCTATTACTTTTTAGAAGATACAAAACAAACCGCTATCTTTGCAAAAAAAAACGGCACAACTATTGCACAAAAAGTGCTTTTAATCATTCCAAAAAATACAAAATGGTCATTTCAAAAAAATATATTTTCCCTTTCTTTTTATTACTGTTTTGTATTTCTAATACACTTTTTGCGCAAATAACCACGCCAGAAGCATTAGACAAAAAAAAGAAAAAAGTAGAACGTATCCCAACCGTGAAACGTGATAAAAAAGGCGTTGCAGACCTCAATGTAGCAGAAAATGACACTGTTCGCTACAAAAAAATGCCTTCTGACACCAAAACATACGACAAAGGGGGCAAAATAGAACTCATAAGCGGTGCTGAACGCCTTATCAACGAAAAATATGTGACCGCAAACGGCGACACCGCAGAAAGAACACGTATTATTGGTAAAAATATTCTCTGGAAACAAGATAATAATACCCTTGTTTGTGATTCTGCCTACCGTTATCCTGGTCAGAATACCATTGAAGCCTTTGGAAATGTGGCTCTCAATAATGATAAAGTCAATGTTACGGCTCGTAGAATGTTGTATAATGGAAATACTCGTGTGGCGCAGGCTCGTGATAATGTCGTGATGACTGACCCCAAAATGAACCTCACCACAAACGCACTGGATTATAGTATGAACTCGGGCGTTGGCTATTATTTTGGTGGCGGAAACGTAAAAGACTCCCAAAATAACCTTAAAAGCTATTCTGGGTCGTATGATACCAACGCAAAATACTTTAATTTCGCAGGCAATGTCAATGTTGATACCTATTCTGATGGGCAAATGTCTAATATTTTCTCTCAAAATCTTCAATATAGTGAAATTTCAAAAATTGTTTATTTTGGAACGGAAACCGTTATCACTAATGCCAAATCAAAGCTTTATGCAGACAGAGGCGAACACAATACTCTTACGGCAATTTCTAAATTTCAAGGGCGTTCTCGCATTGATAACAAAGATTATACCTTGCGTGGAGATGATTTGTATTATGACGAAAAACAGGCTTACGGCATTGCAAAGGGCAAAGCACAAATTTACGTCAAAAAAGATAGCCTTTATGTCAATGGAGATTTAGGCAGGTTTTATGGCAGACAAGGGCTTACACGTATGCACGGGAACGCCTACGTAAGGCAGATTTCAGGGAAAGATACGCTGTTTTTGAGTGCGGACACGCTGCTTTCTTACAATAATAAAATCCTTTCTGATGCGGATAATAGGAAACTTTCGCCCAAACAAGATAGCGCAAGGCGTGCCAATGAGAAAAAACAAATACTTGCCTACGGAAATGTCAAGATTTTTAGAAAAGAAGTACAGGGGCGTTCAGACTCACTTTCTTATAGTTTTAAAGATTCTGTGATTGTGATGTACCACGACCCAATTATTTGGAACGGTACTAATCAGCTTTCTGCAGACACTATCAAGATGTTTTCTGCTAATGGCAAAATGGACAAATTACGTATGTACAGCCATTGTTTTGCCGTTTCTATTGATAGTATGAAGAATTTTAATCAGATAAAAGGACGGAATATGGACGCTCATTTCAAAGATAATAAAATTGATAGGCTTTTTGTGCGGGGAAATAGTGAAACTATTTACTTTATTACGGAAGGTGATAGTGTGCTTGTGGGTATGCAATATGCCATTTGCGGAAGTATTAGGGCGGTTTTTGATGCGAAAACTATACGAGATGTGGCTATGTTTGAAGGAATAGACGGCAAAATCATTCCGCCACACGAGCTGCAAGACCCAGACAAAAAATTACCCAATTTTAAGTGGAGAATTTCGGAAAAACCTACTCGTAAGACTGTTTTGGTTAGAGGTGATGCCAAACGCTTTGACAAATCAACCCTAAAACCTGAAACAACTCCAGAAAAAACAACCACAACGCCAGAAAAATCTCCTCAAAAAACCAATAAAAACACAAAAGAACCTAAAATAATCAAAACAACAGAAGAAAAATCAACAAAAACAATACAAGAATGATGCCCCCAAACCCCCAAAAAGGGATTTAATACACAAAAAACTTCACCAATAATATAAAATTATTGGTGAAGTTTTGTTTTTTGTGATACTCGCTACACTTTACTCGGGCTTGGGTGGATTTTGCTTCTTACCTTGTCCTTTAAAACGCTTTTGTAGGTCTTCTGCCACTGATTTTAGTCCTGGTTGAGATTTAGCAGCAGTCTTTACATAGTCGTAAACAGTCAAAGAAGACTTCATAGCCTCATTGCCAACGCCAATAGTCGTGTCGTTGATTTTCTCATTAAGAGAATTAAGGAGCATTTTTATCTCTGAAAGTTGCTCAAAAAGCAAAGAATCTTTTGCAAGTTCTGCGCCATCAAAACCTGCTGGCAAAATTTGGGGATAATTACCTGCCACATTAGCACAATCTCTGACAAAATCAACGCTTTTAGGACCCAATTTGGTTAAACGCTTTTTTTCTTCAGAAGTCAGAGAGATAAGAAACGGCAAATCATCACCAATTAACTTGATGGCTTCTTTAATAGCTTTCATTCTTTCTGGTGAAATGGAAGCAGAAATATTATTGTACGACATAATTAAAAAAAATTAGAAAATGATTAGATAAAACTTAATACTAATTAAATTACTTATCAAATTACGTGCCAAAATTATATAACTAACTAATAAAATTTGGTAGTGAGTTAGTAAAATTTGGTAGTGAGTTAGTAAAATTTGGTAGTGAGTTAGTAAAATTTGGTAGTGAGTTAGTAAAATTTGGTAGTGAGTTAGTAAAATTATATAACTAACTAAAATAAAAAACCTTCAAGGTCTTAAAGACTTTGAAGGTTTTTGTTTGTAAATAAAAAGAATATCTAACTAATCCAACTTAACGAATTTAAAAGTTTTCTTAACATCTTTATTATTGGTGATGATAATGGTATAAAAGCCATTATTAAGATTTTCTATATTGATATTAGCAGTTTGAAAGCCATTTGTGAGTTGTTTTATTTGAGAGAGTAATGTTTTCCCTAACATATCCACTATTTGTATATTGATAGTTTCTATATTTTTGGTATTGATGTCAAACTCAATGAAACTTGTAGCAGGATTAGGGCGCAACGGACTAATAAAAACGGTTTCAATCATATTTTTAATAGAAACAATTTGAGAATATTTGAACTCCCCTGTTTTATCAATTTGTTTTAGTCTATAATAATTGATAATGCCTTTGACATTATCATCTATAAAACTATATGTTTTGATAACATCAGATGTTCCTGCTCCCAACACTGTGCCAATAGTTTCCCAATTAGTAATATCAGCGGATTTTTGTATTTCAAATTGCTTGTTATTACGCTCTGCAATGGTTTCCCACGTAAGTTTGTTGCCGTCTGGCATTGCTTTTGCATTAAAAGAGAGCAAATCCACAGGCAACACGCCTACTGCCGTCCAGCCTGCTACCCTAAAATTGCATTGGTCACCTCCCCATCCATCAATCATAATAACATATTGCGCACCTATTGTCAGCCCTACCGCATTAACTGCTCCTAGAATAGGTGTACCAGGATTAAAACAGTTAGACATAGAAGTAAGATTAGTACAGCAACCATTAGCATCTCTAGTAATTTCAAATACTTGCGCCTGAATACCAAATGCGCTCGTACAACCACTTACAATAGTAAAATTAAAGTCGTGTGTAGTTTGGGTAGCCGTAAACTGATACCAAGAATTATTTTCAATAGAACCACAAAAAGCTGTAGAAGTATTAGCAGGTGCATCAGCACTATAAGTACTTGATGTACTACTATCAAAATTACCAGTACCAATAGTCAAGATAGCAGGATTAGAACAAAAATCATTATTAGCAGCATTTCCGCAAGGACCTGCTGCTGTAATGCAAAGGTTAAAAGTAGTAGTTTGCCCTACTGTAGCGGTATAAGAATATACTCTTACAAAATAAAGATTGCCAATAGTAAGCCCAGAAACACTACTTGTATTTGGGTCACTACATACTAGCGTAGCACCAAGTGCGCCACATGTCCCTGCATAGATAGAATGCACAAGGTCAGTAGTAGAACCGCCCACGTTATTAAGTGCCAAACTAATGCTATTACTTGTTGCTGTAAAGCTAAACCAAACATCATCATTAGCTGTACCCACACAAGTATTAGCTTGTGCAGAAGCCGTAGCCCCAATAATAGAAGCACTAGTACTATTACAACCTCCTCCAAGTGCAGGCACAATCACATTAACGGCACTAGTACACTCGTCATTAGTAATGGGTGGCAGTGGTTGCATTACGCAAGTGGTAAAAGTGGGTGTAGCAGGAGTTCCTGAAGACCAATAATAAATCCTATAATAATAGGTAACTCCAATAGTAAGCCCTGTAACGGTTTGGTCTGTTTCTGGGTCTGCGCAAAGTAAACTACCCGTTCCACAACCAGTCATTATCTCTAAGGCAGAATCAAATCCCGCAGTTCTTCTTACTACTGCGCTTGTAGCAGTTGCCACGAAACTATACCAAACATCAGTAGTACCACTACCAGTACAAGCAACAATAGTTTGTGTTGCGCCTAAAACAGTTCCTGCAGTATTGGTACAAGTACCATTAGCAGTTTGTGTTACAGAAACCGCACCCGCACAAGTATCATTGGCAGGTGCTGGGGGAGCAGGAGCAGGCGTAGTAACACAAATGGTGAAATTCTGATTACTTACGTTATTATTTGTGTTAGTACTAAAATTTCTAACAGTTACAATATATGTACCACCAATGGTAAGACCAGTAAGTGTAGCTGCTTCAGTACCACCACCCACAGAACCATCTTGACAAGAAATCAAGTCGGTAGGTGACGCACAACTAGTACCTATGCTAAGCATTGCATCAAAATTTGTATTTCCTGTAACAGAAACCGTATGAGTGGTTGCAGTTGCGCTAAAAGTATAGAATCCAGCTCTAGAGGTTCTCGTACAAGCAGTTGTGGTAGCAAATCCTATCAACGAACCTCCTACAGAAGAGGCGGCACAAGTAGCTCCTGCTGCTCCAGGCGTGATTGTTGCAGCAGACGCACAATTTACATTTTGTCCAAATGTACTTTCTTGCCAGAAGAGAGAGAAGAAGCATACAAGGAAAGTAATAATTATATTTTTCATTTTGTGAATATTGTTTGTAGTTGTTACCTATTGAATTCGTAGGAAATGATATCTGCATCAAGGAAGCCATATTCTCTTATGGCTTCACGCATTTCTTTTTCTGTAAACGCCATTATGTGGGTAATAATGAGTTTTTTGTTTACTTCATCTCTTCTTATTTCTGTGATTTTCTCAAAATAAGTTCTTAGATAAGTGGCGAGTTTCTCTTGTTGTGCATCTTTGTTATTGATATTTAGCACAATAGTTTTGGTTTTGGTAAGGAGCATTTGCTGGTATTTTCTGCGTTCTGCATCCCTTGCTTCTGTCTGTGCGAGAGCTATCTGTGCAAAAAACAGAAAGGCAAATGTAAGAAATAGTTGTTTCATTTGATTACTAATAAATTGTTATGATTGAACCTTAAAGCAAGATTTGCTAATTATTCTTTAAAATATATACAAAGTTAGCAAATATTTCTAAAAACCACTAAAAACAACATACAAATTTGGTGAAATAATTGTGGCGTATTTTAGGTGAATACATTTCATTACAAAAAGGTAACTATTAAATGTAAGATTTCTTAACATTATTTTAACATAAAAAATAACAAATAAAAAACGCCTTCAAAATCTTGATGATTTTGAAGGCGTTTTTTGATAATTTGTATTTCACTACTCACTACTCACTTTTTCACTCAACACTAAACCAGTTCTTTTCTAATTTTATTTAGTTGGCTTTTAACAGAGCCATCAAGTTGATTATTGTTGATAGTCAAGACAAACCCACCAATAAGATTGCTATCTACTTTTTCGTAAAGGCGGATAGTTTTGTTGGTTGCTTTCGCTACTACTTGCGTTATTTCTGCACGCAAATCATCTGTGAGCGGAATTGTAGTTGTTATTTGCGCTCTTGCAATATTTTTGAAGGCTTCGTATTGCGTTTCAAATTCTTTAGCAGTCACGTAAAGCACTTCTTCACGGTTTTTCTTAGCAATAATTTCAAAGAAAGAAATAGTCAAAGGGTTTACTTTCCCTGTGAGTAATTGTTTCAAAATAGCTAGTTTTTTGTAGCTAGCTATGATAGGATTTTGCAAAACTGCGGCAAGTTCTGGATTGTCGTCACAAGTTTTTTCAAAAAATTCCATATCATTATAGACTTCATTAAGTACGCCTTTTTCTTGCGCAAGGTCAAGTATTGCCTTTGCATAACGTACCGCAACTCTGTGTTGAGACATAATAATTATATTTAGAACCACCCCCAACCCCTCCTTAGGAAGGAGGGAGTTAAAAATCCCCCTCCTTCCCAAGGAGGGGCTAGGGGTGGTTATTTAGTGAGTATTAGTTAAATTTTGCTTCTTTAATCAGGTTTTCCACAAGTAATTGTTGTGCAGGTTTGTCTGCAAGTTCTCTTTTCAAGACTTTTTCAGCAATTTCAATAGAAAGCAAAGAAACTTGTTTTTTGATGTCTTCAATAGCGGTTGCTTTCTCACTTTGGATAATAATACGGGCATTTTCAAGCATTCTGCTTACTTCTTTATTGGCAGTTCCACGAGCTTCTTCTACAACTTCCTTAGATATTTGTATGGCTTTTTTCATCATTTCGTCTTTTTCCTGACGTGCCGTATCAAGTAATTTTTCGTTATTGGCAGAAATATTTTCCATTTCTGTTTTCGCATCTCGTGCAGACTTCAAAGCAGTTTCAATAGACACTTCACGGTCTTTCAAACCTTCCATTATAGGTTTCCAAGCGTATTTTGAAAGTACAAAAAGCAACACTGAAAAGGCAATTAGTTGCCAAAAGATAAGCCCGAATTGAGGAGTAATTAAGTCCATTGAACGTATAAAGGATTTTAAAGTTGGATAATTAGAATTATATTTTTTCAAATATTTCTTTATTTTGGTGCAAATTTAAGAAATCATTTGAAAAAACAAGAAAAAAATCATAATTTTATTTATGCAATTCCCCAAAACTTCCCGAAAGTTGGAAACTTTCGGGAAGTTCGTTATCTAACTATTTTGAAAATCTTATTTTTTTCTGTATGTTTAGACCAAAATAATAGAAAACAGTCATTAAAATATGAAGCAAATCATTATCAATACTGCCAAACCAAAGCCAATAACTTCTCGTTTATTGATGATTTATACAGGAGGCACGCTAGGAATGGTCTATGACAAAAAAGGGAAACACCTTGTTCCCTTTGATTTTGAGCAAATACAAGCTAAAATACCGGAACTAAACCGTTTTGACATAGAAATAACCGTTATTTCAATATCTCCGCTGATAGATTCTGCTAATGTTGTACCTGAAAATTGGTTAGAACTTGCCCAAATCATTGGTAAAAATTATAATGATTATGATGGTTTTGTTATCCTTCACGGTACGGATACAATGGCTTATAGTGCTTCTGCGCTTAGTTTTTTGTTGGAAGGACTGAATAAACCTGTCGTCTTCACAGGCGCACAGTTGCCCATAGGTGAGGCTCGTAATGATGCACGAATAAATTTGATTACGGCACTAGAAATTGCATCAGCAAAGAAAAATAATTTATCTAACACAAATATAAAATC
>JAYVGJ010000481.1:0-3351 GCA_043772375.1 Raineyaceae bacterium
CACTTTAAAAGAATATTTCTGTTTTTTCATTTCCTTTGCCGTCTGCTTTAGCTGACGGTGCAAGGATATTTGAATGCCTTAACCTGACGGCTATGGGGCTTGCCCAGCCCCTACATTTTAATACATTTTTAAACTTGTCCTACACCTTGGCATACTTACGGCTTACGAAACTTCTAATTTAGATTTGGAAAATATGTCTTTGGTGGTGCTTTCTGCGTGTGAAACAGGGCTTGGAGAGGTCGTTAATAGGGAAGGTGTATTTGGATTGCAACGTGCTATAAAGGTTGCAGGCGCAAAATCTGTCATAATGTCACTTTGGAAAGTTGATGATACGGCTTCACAGAAATTTATGAAGGCTTTTATACCAACTGGGTAACAAAAAAACGCTCTAAACGTGCTGCATTTCGTGTCGCACAGACCACAATACGCCAAGAATATGCTTCATCTTTGTATTGGGTGGCATTTGTGCTTGTAGGAGAATAAAAATATTGTTACTGTAAAAGTTCCGTTGCAGATTTATAGAAATTATTTTGCATAGTATAATCACTTGATTATCAATAATATAAATTAAAAAATAAATTTTATATGTATTTTTGTAGGGTGCTACCCTTGTGGTCGCCCTGCTCAAATTGTGCTTAAAAGCTGTTTTTGCTCGTCGTGTTGCTTTCGCAAGTTTGGGCGACCACAAGGGTCGCACCCTACACTTTTTTGCAACAGAACTTTTACAGTAACTTTATTTCTAAACAGAAAAACTTTCT
Source organism: Raineyaceae bacterium (assembly GCA_043772375.1). GTDB lineage: Bacteria > Bacteroidota > Bacteroidia > Cytophagales > Thermonemataceae > JANYGM01. Next base: position 759 of record JAYVGJ010000481.1, read on the forward strand.
CCGCACCCGCAAGTGCGTGAGGCATTGGGATTTACAAACTGAAAACCTTTGCCATTCAGTCCGTCAGAAAAGTCTAAAACTGTGCCTACAAGGTACAAAAGGCTTTTTTTATCTACCAAAATCTTTACGCCTTTGTCTTCAAAAATTTGGTCGTTGGCTTCTATTTTAGAAGAAAAATCAAGGTCGTACATCAAGCCAGAACAACCACCTCCACGCACAGAAACACGTATGTTTTGCTCATCTGTGTGTCCTTCTGTTGTTTTCAGTTCCAAAATTTTATCTTTTGCTTTATCTGTTACTTGTATCATTTGAGTTGTGAGTTGTAAATTTTGAGTTATGAGTTAAATACAAAATATTAATAATCAAGCTATTATATCTTTCTCATTTTATCACTAATTTTATTTTGCTGACTTTGTAACGCAATTTTTTTGATAAAAGTTCTAAACTATGATTTGTAAAACGTAATTCGTAATTTTTAATTCGTAATTGAAGAAAGCCTTTTTACATATTCTGTTATTTGGTGGCTTTGCATTCCGTCTGTGGCGGCATCAAAAAGCATATCCAAAACAGAAGAAAAATCACTGCTAGAACTTTCCAAAAGATTATTTTCCAAAATTTCTATGTTCCCATTTTCGTCTAATTGCACACAAATACCTGCGTGATATAAGCTAGGCGGGTTATCCACCACGCTATCACCCATATTGACGAGCCTAAAAACACCTGTCGGAAATAGCATATCAAAATTAGCAGAAAAAAGCATATCTCCAATTTTTGGCTGTCCAAAAGTATAAACGCCATTCAGTTGTGGCATTTGCTCACCCAACAAACGTGCCGTTAGCATTGCCAAACCTCCACCCTGACTGTGTCCTGTGAGATAAATAAACTGCTTATTGTCCTGAAAATCTTGCACTGCTGTAAAAATATCTGCAAGAATAACCTGCAAAGTATCATAAAATCCTTGATAAATATGCCCAAAAGTGCAAGGCACAAGCCTATTATCCATATTACTCACAATATCTTCCAAACTATCTCCCTGCATACCTCTAAAAGCAACAAAAATAGCTTTTTGGTTAGCTATCACAAATGCTTGCGCATCAAAACCAGCGTGTTTGTGGTCTTGGTGCGTATCAATGAAACGAAATCTAGAAAATTCTGCTGGAAAATAGGTAGTCAAAGCATCAGTTATGTCAGTATCACTTTCATACGCCAAAGCTGAAAGTTGCGCCAAAAAATGGGCGTTTTCTTTGCTGAAATTGGTTGTTTCGTAGTTGAAATTCATCATAAGATTGTATTCATTCCTAATTCAAAATTATTTATTTTTTGCCTAAACTACTTTTTTTCGTACTTTTGGGAGAAAAATCCAGCATTTCATCATAAAATTGCATCAAGCGTTCTTGTGTGAAAGTATTATTTTTCATAAGATTTTTTATCATTTCTTCTGTTGCTTTCATTGTTTCTAACTGATAATTTTGCAAAGAAGAAAGATATTGTGGTTTTATTGGGAGAGGTTTCATTACTTTGCTATTTAATTTATAACAATATGTTGTATTTTTCTGTTTACAAACGTAATCATTTTGAAAGAAAATTACAAATTTTTGTTAAAATACTCCTACTTAATGTAAGTTTCTTTGTATTTTTTGTATTCATTCACAGTTTATAATTCATAATTCATAATTAAAAAATTCTCTCGTGAGTGATTTTCTAACTGCTATTTTTGCTAAACTTTTTCCTAAAAAAACGCCTCATAATGCGCATTTGCCCATTATTGAGGAGGTAATTTTGCGTGAAGATAAATATAAAAAATCTTACTTTGATTGGATGAATAGCGGTTATTACAAAAAGTTGCTTGAAAGCATCAAAAACGCTTATTGGAAGAAAAGAAATGATGAAACGGATACTTTTCAAGTGCATCTTTTGCAAATGCCCTACGCCAACGGCTTAGCCATTACTTATCATAAAAACGTCCCAGAAATGCACTTTCAGCACTTTTTTGATTTATTGAAAGATAAAGTTTTAAATTTAGGTTATCAGCAAGCAAATGCAGACAGACGCATATTTGACCGCCCAAACTATGTAGAAACCATTGAAAAATATTACTTGAAACCTCCAATTTCTGCGCAAGTTATTCAAAATGAACTTCTTAATCAGAAATATGGAAATATTTTGATAGAATATATTTTCATAAATGACCAACCCAGCTACATAAAACTCGTGGTTTCTGTGTATTCTGATAGGCTTTATACAGTTGCTTTGCCTTTTGATGAGCTTTTAAGCAAAATTTTTGAATAAAAGTTAATAAAAGTTAATAAAATCTTACATCAAATACTTTGCTTTTTGCTTTTTTATTTAGATAATTATCTTTAATTTTGTGTTTACTTTAATAAAAAAATTAAACAACGACTGCTAACTGATGTTGCGCAAAAATAATTTTGTTAATTAGAATTTTTATGTCTTGATAATCAATGAATTATGTAGGGTGTGACCCTTGTGGTCGCCCTGTTTGAATAGGTTTAAAATCTGACTTTGCACTTTATTTTGCGTATTTGCTCGTCGTGTTGCTTTCGCTTGTTTGGGCGACCACAAGGGTCGCACC
>JAYVGJ010000482.1:0-1858 GCA_043772375.1 Raineyaceae bacterium
CCTAGGTTTGCGGTAGTACATACAGGGTTATTAACAATGACAGACGCATTAGGTGTAATCTCAATAGGTTTTTTAATGATGACAGTATTTTCCATAGAAATCCCACAATCATCTCTTATTGTAAGTTTATAAATACCAGGAATTAAACCATTGATTACATCATTTGAACTAACAAGAGTTGTTGGTGCTGTGGCAAGTGTTGGCTGAAAATCAAGAGTAGTGCTAATGTCAGACCTTTGTATCTTTAATTGATACTGATTGCCAAAGGCAGTAGGGAAAGGCTTTCCCCCACTTATACTAAGACCAATAGCACCATCAGCAAGTGTATTAGGGCAACATATAGCCTTAATATTTGATACAAATATAGCAGGGTTAGGAGAACTGCGAGTATCACTTATGACACTACGACTATCAATAGTAGTGTAATCAGCAGCAGATATAGGAGGTGCTATAGCAGGCAAAGAATTAAAACCTGTTAGAGGTGATACAACAGGAACAATAATAGGAATATTCACGCCTGCACAAAGGGGGACGGGAGGATTAGAAACAGTAGTGAAAGGAGTGGTTACATCAAAGTTGATCAGTGTTAAATAATAAGTTCCAGGGGCTAAGTCTGGTATAGTAAATGTTTGAGGGGAAAGATTAGGCAATAGTGTTTGTGTTCCATTAAATACTGGTCCATTGGGATAAGAATAACAATTTGGATAAACACCTAATTGTGGACAAGGGGCTGTAGGTGGTGTAGTAGGACCTATAGCTATAGTTGTGGGTGTCAAGTAAAGTCTAGCATTTTGATAAGCTGTAACACCAGATATAGTAATAGAGCCATTATTAGCATTAGTGCCAGGGCTAGGGCAACTTGGATTTACAGAAATACCACTATAAGTAGGTGGTTGGGGGAATACTTTTATAATAACATTCATAACTGTCGTACTACCATCTCTCAAAAAAAATGTAATTTCTCCCTCATCATTTACTGGCAACATACCAGATGTTAGAGTGAAAGTAAAGTTTTGACTATAGTTGGAAGGAGATGTTGGACAAACAACACCAATAACCGCATTAGTATTAGGGTCAAAATTAACAGGACAATTTCGTCTTTTAACAAGTATAGGGTTAATGAAAGTACCAGTTATATTTAGAGGTGTAGAATTTGGTCTTACTATAGAATAGTCTATTCTTCTTGAGCTTGGGTAATTATCAATATTAGTAATATCATTGATGTAAGCATCACAATTCTGACCGCTTTGTAATACCCATGAGAAGTTTACATTCAAATTAATAGTTTGTGTTGCTGCTGTTCTACAAATAGAACTAGCTGTTATGCTACTAGCTCTTGACAAATAATAACCACAACATCCAGAGGTATTACACAACGGTATTACAGGTCCACCGCCTCCATTTGCTGGTCGTTGTTCTTCTTGCGTTTGTGCTTGTGCCTTGGCATTTATCATCATTACTAGCACTAAAAGAAGTGTTTTCATTATTTTGTTTAGCTTTTCCATAAAGAATAGATAAAAGATTTTGCTTACTATTTTACAATTATTTTCACAAAAATAACAAAAATAAATAAATAAATGCTACTTTTGTCATAAATTTATTTTAACATTTGCTATTTTATGCGTTTATCTTTACTAAGCCTATTTTTTATCTTTTTTTGTTGTTGTTTGCAAGCGCAATACCTTGTTCCTTATGGCATTAAGGCAATAGGAAAATCAAAAACTAGCACTACAAACGCAGGCACAAACACAGGTGTTACGTGGGTGCGTTTTGCCCCTACACGCCAAGAAGTATGGTTAGCAGGCATCAAAAATGGCTACATTATTGAGCGTTTTATTATTAGTGCTGATGGCTCAAT
>JAYVGJ010000483.1:0-1887 GCA_043772375.1 Raineyaceae bacterium
CCTAGGTTTGCGGTAGTACATACAGGGTTATTAACAATGACAGACGCATTAGGTGTAATCTCAATAGGTTTTTTAATGATGACAGTATTTTCCATAGAATACCCACACGCATCTGTTACTGTAAGTTTATAAATACCTTCACCTAAACCAGCACCAGTACCATTAACCAAATCAGTAATTGTATAAGGAGAACTAATATAGATTGGTGTTATGGTGGCAAATCCTGGTTGAAAATCATTGATTCCAGGGGATGCAATAATATTAGACCTTTGTATCTTTAATTGATAGCCAAAACTAGGAGAAGTAAAAGGCTTGCCACCACTTATATTGAGGCTAATAGCACCACCAGAATCAGGTGTATTAGGGCAACATATAGCTTTGATGTTTGATACAAAAATAGCAGGATTAGGTGCAGCACGAGTATCACTTATAACACTACGAGTATCAATAGTAGCATAACCAGCAGCAGATGTAGGAGGCACTATGACGGGCAGAGAACTACCACCCATTAAAGGTGATACAACAGAAACAGGAATAAGTGTATTGATGATGGCGCAGATAGCTAAAGGGTTAGGCACATCACGGTTGATGATTGTTAAATAGTAAGGTCCAGGTGGTAAGTTTGATATAGTAATTGGTGGTACAGAGTAAGGGTAGGAACTTGGACTTATTAAAGGTATATTCCCACCAGGTACTACAACTGCTGGAGCATTATATAAACAAAGGGGATAATTAGGATTAGGATTACCTGGAGAAATATTTGCATTACAAGGAGCTGGGCTAATTGGTGCAGTTGCAATTTCTGTTAGCGTTAGATACAACCTACTTTGTTGGTAAATTGTAATACCAGATATAGTAATAGAACCCTTGTTAGTGCTAGGGCTAGGACAACTTGGACTCACAAAAATATTACCATAAGTAGATTGTCCTTCTGATACATTTACTGTAAAACTACCAGTACCATTTGCCTGAGTAAAATTTATGTTTCCTGATTGACTTAAAGGCAACATAGCATTCGTTAAGGTAAAAGAATAAGATTGACTGTAAGAACTAGGTGTTGAAGATGTACAATTAGTGGAACTAATAAAAGTTTCACCAGTAGAAGGATTCGTATATGGCGACACAACACAAGCAAGCAAATTTAACTCATTGAAACTTGCAATAACACCTGATTGCCCATTCACAGAGTAACGAATACTATAATCTTTATACATTCCTTGAGCATAAGGAGGGTATGGATTACAACTTGTAGAGCGGCTAATAAATGAAAAAGTGAGTGTCATATTAACAGTAACAGTATTTAGTCCTGTTCTACAAATATAACTAGGACTAGAGTTAGTCAAGGTTGCCACTCGTTCAAAATAACTACAACAACTGCTACCTCCTGGTGCGGGATTAGCACCACACAATGGTTGCACAGGTCCGCCACCGCCATTTCCTGGTCGTTGTTCTTCTTGTGTTTGCGCTTGTGCCTTGGCATTTATCATCATTACTAGCACTAAAAGAAGTGTTTTCATTATTTTGTTTAACTTTTCCATAAAGAATAGATAAAAGATTTTGCTTACTATTTTACAATTATTTTCACAAAAATAACAAAAATAAATAAATGCTACTTTTGTCATAAATTTATTTTAACATTTGCTATTTTATGCGTCTATCTTTACTAAGCCTATTTTTTATCTTTTTTTGTTATTGTTTGCAAGCGCAATACCTTGTTCCTTATGGCATTAAGGCAATAGGAAAATCAAAAACTAGCACTACTTCAGTTGGTACAAACGGAGGTGTTATGTGGGTGCGTTTTGCCCCTACACGCCAAGAAGTATGGTTAGCAGGCATCAAAAATGGCTACATTATTGAGCGTTTTATTATTAGTGCTGATGGCTCAAT
>JAYVGJ010000484.1:0-2410 GCA_043772375.1 Raineyaceae bacterium
AATTTTAGGTATGGAATTTGATAGGTTTAGTAATGATTTTCAAAACTTTTTTTTACTTTTTTCGTAAAATAGTTTAAAGAATCATTTAGTTTTTTGATTATCAAATAGTTGAAAATAACTTTTTCGTAATTCGTAATTGCTAATTCGTAATTGCAAAAAATAGTTTTGTTATTTTTAATAAAAAACAATACATTTGCTAGATATTGCCCGCACTATGCTTATATAACGCTAGTGTAACGCTTGCCATAAATCCTAACGCCTACAATGCAATACTTAAATATTTTTATTCATACATCTTTAAAACGCTTTTTGTTGCTTTTTTGTTTTACAATTATTTTTATAATTACTTCAAAAACAAAGATTTACGCACAAAAAACAAAGCCTAACTACAAAGTAAATTCTGTGGTTAGGACAGATGATAATGTCCTTGCCAAAACAAAAAATACAGTTGTAGAATTTAAAAATCTTAATAAATATGGACTTTACAGAGATGAGAAAATCCTCAATAAAATAGAAAAAGACATCAAAGCACGCAAATTTGACAATGCGTACCCAGAACTTTATAAATATGTCAAAAATTTTGGAGTAGAAAATTTTTATAAAGATACCTATTTATTGTGGCGACTTGCCAAACTTATTGAAATTGTTGATGACCCAGAAATTGCCAAAATATTTTATAGATTAGTCCTAAAACATCACAGAGGAGAAGATGTAAAGAATGTAGAAATTTTTTATGACTCTATCACCGTTAATCAAAGAGATTATTTTGTGCCGTTGGAATATTATTACGAGCTTGTAGAGTTTCGTAAGCAAATAGACACGCTATACCCTCCGCAGGGCGTTTTAATAGATATGAGACCAGAAATAAATTCAGATTTTGCTGATTACGGACCTTCTCTCAATGCTACAGATGACGTGCTTTTATTCACCTCAAAAAGAAATAAAAAGGGCAAACACATAGGAAAAACTGTTAATGAAGACATTTTTTTCTCCAAAAAAGACAAAAATAATGGCTTTTGGGATTATGCCAAAGGTATGAAAGGCATCAACACTATTTATAATGAAGGCTCTGCACACATGAGCAAAGATGGCAAAACTGTTTATTTTTCTCGTTGTGAATCTCCTGACGGTTTTGGGAATTGTGATTTGTATGTGGCTCGTCTTCAAGCAGATAGCACTTGGAAAACTGAAAATATGGGCGCAGGCGTGAACAGTACAAGTTGGGATTCTCACCCTTCTCTCTCACACAAAGAAGACACTTTGTACTTTGCCTCTGATAGATTGGGCGGTTTTGGTATGTCTGATATTTATTTTACACACAAGTTGCCAGAAGGTGGCTGGGCAAAGGCGCAAAACATGGGACCAAACATAAATACTCGTCAGAGTGAAGTTAGCCCTTATTTTCACCCAGTATATGCTATTTTGTATTTTAGTTCTGATGGGCATATTGTAAATTTTGGTAGTTTTGATATTTATAAATCTTATAATTATTTTGGACGTTGGCAAGAACCAAAAAATGTTGGTCCTTTGGTCAATGGTGCTGGTAGTGAGTATTATTTTACTATTGATGGCAGCTCAAAAAATTTGTATTATGCCAAAACAACTTCCACAGATGACAAAGATTTTAATATACAATCTTTTCCGCTCCCAATGGAGGCGCAACCCAATGCTAATTCTGTATTTAAGGGAAATGTGGTTGATGCAGAAACGGGAAATCCGTTTAAGGGAATTGTGGCGGTAGTTGATTTGGATAACGGTATTGAAGTTGCGCCTAAGTTTTTGCGCCCTGATGGTTCGTATGAATTTGACCTTATCAAAAACAATAACTATCTTGTAATTATTAGTGGAGATGATTTTTTTAGAATAGAAGAAAAATTCTTTTTGCGTGGCGACACTACAATTACGACAAAAGCAAATTCTATCAAATTCAAAAAATGGGAATTTAAATCAATGGAATTTGATGCAAGGAAAGCAGACATAAAACCGGAAATGGAAGCGGATTTGGATAAATTAGCAAAGTTTTTGGCAGACCACCCAAGCGCAAAAATTAAGATTGGAGGGCATACAGATGCAGATGGCAACGAAAAAGACAACATAGAACTTTCCCAAAATAGGGCTGATGCCATCAAGAATTATGTGATAAAAAAGGGCAATTTTAAGCCAGAACGCATTATTGCTATTGGTTATGGCGGTGGTGCGCCCCTTGTGCCAGAAAGCACCGCAGAAGACAAACGCCTGAACAGACGTGTAGAATTTGAGATTTTGAAATAACCTTGGATAAAATAATAATCTTTCTAATTATTTTTAGGCTAATACCAATATTTGCTGCCGTACACAATTTTAAAAAAAGATTATGTCTGCACCGTAGAGCAACGAAGGTCTGACCATAATCTCTTTTTAAAATGAAATG
>JAYVGJ010000485.1:0-8483 GCA_043772375.1 Raineyaceae bacterium
TTTTCATTAAGTCTTAATCAAAAAAAAGGGTCTTTGGTAGTGCAACCAGAATATGGAAAACCGTTGAAATACTATTATGCCGTTAATCACCAAATCAATGTAAATAATTTGAATGATATTGAAATAAATGATATTACCTTTGTATCTGGCGGTGGTATTAGTGCTAGTAACGAAATTATTTCGCCTGATAATACAAAAACAATTATCTTAAATGGTAAATTAAAACTATAATTTTATGTTGGATATTCCTCTTTTTGATGATTTTAAGTCGTGGAAAACGTATTGTGTAGTGGAAAATAAGGCACTTTATATGCCTGTTCTTTCTTATGAAATAATGCAACGAGGGCGCACAGAAGCAGAGATTTGGGCGCACCTCAAAAAAGCCTATCTCGTTATGAAAGAGGCAATTACGACAGGACTTACAGAAGATATGACTTCACGCTCTGGTATGGTCAATAATAGTGGCAAAAAAGTCTATAATACGCCTATTACGGTGCTTTCTCCAGAATTTCAAAAACTCATTTCTCGTGCCATAGCTGCAAAAGAGGTTAATTCTTGTATGGGGCGTATTGTCGCCGCTCCTACAGCAGGCGCATCAGGGATTTTGCCTGCTATTTTATCTACAATACAAGAACTTCATAATCTTTCAGACGAAAAAATACTAGAAGGACTTCTTGTAGCGGCAGGGATTGCCCTGATTATAGAGCGAAATGCAGGGCTTGCAGGCGCTGTGGGCGGTTGTCAGGCAGAAACAGGTTCTGCTGCGGCTATGGGTGCGGGTGCTGTGGTTTATTGCTTGGGCGGCACTATTGATATGGTTTTTAATGCCGTTGCAATCACTATTCAATGTATGCTGGGGCTTATTTGCGACCCTGTGGCGGGACTTGTAGAAGTGCCTTGTATTGTGCGCAATGCAAGTGCGGTGAGCATTGCCTACTCGTCTGCACAAATTGCTATTGCAGGCGTTGGAGCGGTTATTCCTGTTGATGAGTGCGTGCAAGCAATGGGAGAAGTAGGGCAGAGTATGGAAACAAAATACAAAGAAACTGCACTTGGAGGGCTTGCAGCCACACTTACAGGGCAAAATATTGCCAAAAAAGTGCTAATCCAAAACATTGAAATCTTACCAGAAGAGAATTAAATACAACCTAAATCTCTATCAATACATTTTTTTAATATACAAAAAAGACGTATATTTGTGAAAATTTTACAAGAATATTTTAAGAATGAAATATACAAAATATCTAACAATAGCTTTCTTAATGGTCATTATTGACCATATTATTAAACTTTGGGTACACGAAAATATGACGGTGGACTCCACCGCAGACGAAATTCCGCTGATTGGTGAGTGGTTTAGGCTACATTATACCCTAAACCCTGGAATGGCGTTTGGTATGCAACTTCCTGCGCCTTATGGTAAAATTATTTTAAGTGTTTTTAGGCTGATTGCGGTGGTGGCTATTGCGTGGTATATTCATTCTTTAAGCAAAAAAAATGCTCATTGGGGTTTGCTGACGTGTATGTCGCTGATTTTGGGCGGTGCGCTAGGCAACGTAATTGATAGCACTTTTTATGGAGTTTTGCTAGATAATGCACCTGAAGGCTCACCTACGGGCTGGTTTTATGGACAAGTAATAGATATGTTTTATGTGAGATTTCCCACAACGAGCAGAATACCTGATTGGATGCCTTTCTGGGGTGGTTTGCCTTACTCTACGCCTATTTTTAATTTTGCTGATGCGTCTATATTTGTAGGAGTTGTCTTTATTTTGATTTTTCAAAGAAGGTATTTTTTGGTAGAACAAGAAACTACAAACATCAATACAACTGAAAATAACACAGAAAATATTGATAAAAATATTGCAGTAGAAACATCTTCAACAGATAAAAACATCATTGAAAATAAAGAAAAGAATATTTTAGGAAATAATTCTGAAATAATTGCTCAAAATTCAACAGAAAAAATAGCAGAAATCCCAACTGAAATTTCAACTGAAAACCTAGCTCCAACAAGTGAAAAATAATGACAGAAAACCTTATAAATCTTAGGATTGGGGGCGTTCCTGAACATTTTAATTTGCCTTGGAGAATGGCTATTGAAGAAGGGAAATTCCTAAATGAAAATATAAATTTGCAATGGTCTGATTTTGGCGGTGGCACAGGCGCAATGGCAAACGCTTTGCGCAACAACGAGCTTGACCTTGCTATTATGCTCACAGAAGGCATTACTGCTGATATTATTGCAGGAAACACAGTAGGCAACAAAGCTAAAATTATCAAAGTTTATGTAAAATCTCCGCTTACGTGGGGCATTTATAGACTAAATAATAATATCCAAACCACCCCTAGCCCCTCCTTCAAAAGAGGGGAATTAAAAGTCCCCCTACTTCCTAAGGAGGGGTTAGGGGTGGTTACTACTTTTGACCAACTTAAAAAAAATATCCCTGCTTTACGTTATGCTATTAGCCGTTTTGGCTCTGGCTCGCACCTAATGGCGTGTGTAGATGCGTGCAGGCGTGAATGGGACATTAAAACGCTCAATTTTGTAGAACTCAAAAACCTTGTAGGTATGTGTGAGGGCTTAAAAAATGATTTGGCTGATGTTTTTATGTGGGAAAGCGTGATGACCCAACCCCACGTTGATAGCGGACTTTTAGAGAAATTAGACGAAACAATTACGCCTTGGTCGTGTTTTATGCTTGTGGCAAGTGAGAATATTATTAAAAATAATCCTCTTGAAATACAAAAAATCTGCCACATCATTAATGATTATGTGAAAGATTTTAAGACAAAACCAAGTATTTTGGAAAAATTAGTAACTCGTTATCAAATTGATTTAGAAAAAACAGTGCATTGGTTGCATAATACACATTGGGCAACGGATAACGAAATCCCTACTGAAATGCTTGAAAACGTGATGGAAGAGCTGTTTAAGGCTAAAATAATCTCTCAAAAAGTTAATCCAAAACAGCTTTTTCAGATAATTAGGTAATACTAAAATATGGAAAATAAAGCATGATTGCCACGAATACACGAATGAATACAATTATTTGTGCATTCTTGGCAATTAAATCAGATAAACAGTAGGAAATCCTGTCGTTTAGTTTTGTATCTCTTAGTGCTTACTTGTGCCTACTTTGTGGTCTTAGTGGTAAAATACTTTTAAAATAAGAATTTATTTTTATGCAAAATAAAACTTGCGCTATTATAGGTGCGGGCATTGCTGGGCTAGCTGCTGCGGTGCGTCTTGCACAAAAAGGCTATCAAGTAACTGTTTTTGAGGCAAATACGTATTTTGGTGGCAAACTTTCAGAAATAAATATTAGTTCAAATAAAGGTGAAAACTACCGTTTTGATGCTGGTCCTTCACTTTTTACTATGCCTCATTTTGTAGATGAATTGTTTGTTTTGGCAGGAAAAAATCCCAGAGATTATCTGCAATATGAGCGTTTGGACGTGGTTTGTAAGTATTTTTATGAAGATAGCACCATTATCAATGCTTTTGCGGACAAAAACGCTTTTGCACAAGAAATTGAAACAAAAACATCAGAAAAAAAAGAAAATGTCTTACATTTTTTAGAGAAATCTGCTGAAAAATACGACCTTACCGCTGATTTGTTTTTGCATAGTTCTTTACATAAATTAAAAACTTATTTTTCACTAAAAACGCTCAAAGGAATCTTAGGAATAAGAAAATTAGAAGTTTTTAGGACAATGAATGAGGCAAACCAAGCAAGTTTTTCTGATAAAAGAGTAGTCCAGCTTTTCAACCGTTTTGCTACTTACAATGGCTCAAATCCTTATCAAACGCCCGCCACACTCAATATTATTCCGCATTTGGAGCATAATATTGGTGCTTTTGCACCAAAAGGCGGTATGTATGCCATTTCAAAGAGTATTTTTAGGTTAGCACAAGAGTTGGGCGTTAAATTTTGCTTTTCTTCCAAAGTAAAAGAAATCATTATAAAAGATAAAAAAGCCGTTGGAATATGTTTAACCACCCCTAACCCCTCCTTAGAAAGTAGGGGAACTACTTTAACCACCCATAACCGCTCCTTAGAAAGTAGGGGAACTATTTTAACCACGCCTAACTCCTTAGAAAAAAGTAGGGGGACTTCACTCCCCTCCTTTGAAGGAGGGGCTGGGGGTGGTTTTTCTGAAATTTTGCCTTTTGATGTTGTCGTGAGCAATATGGATATTGTGGGTACTTATAATCATCTTTTGCCAAATGAAAATGCACCTCAAAAACTCCTAAATCAGCCAAAATCAAGTTCTGCGCTCATTTTTTATTGGGGAATTAAAGAAAGTTTTCCAGAATTAGAAGTGCATAATATCTTTTTTGCGCAAGATTATGAAAGAGAATTTAAACATATTTTTGAAGATAAAAACGTAGCGGAAGATGTAACTGTTTATGTAAATATTGGTTCAAAATATGCGTCAGAAGATTGCCCGCAGGGACACGAAACTTGGTTTGTGATGGTGAACACACCCAATAACACAGGGCAAGATTGGGACGCAATTACGAAAGAAGTTAGAAAAAACGTACTCAAAAAACTCTCTAAAATTCTCAAAAAAGATATTGAAAGTTTAATTACTTGTGAGAGCACCTTAGATGCACGCACAATAGAAAACCGCACTTCTAGTAGTTTGGGCGCACTTTATGGCAATAGTTCTAACAACCGTTATGCGGCATTTTTGCGCCACGCTAATTTTTCTTCCAAAATAGAAAACTTGTATTTTTGTGGTGGAAGTGTGCATCCAGGCGGTGGAATACCACTTTGTTTGTCTTCTGCAAAGATTGTAGCAGAAATGTTGTGAAGAATTATGAATTTTAAATTATGAATTGTGAATGAATACAAAGTATTGTTAATCAACACAATGTATATCAAATCTCAAATAAGTCCAAATTCTTTGCAAACCTTCTCTGCGGCTGCTTGTTCTGCTTTTTTCTTATTGATACCTATTGCAGTAGCCTTTATTTCTCCGTCTATCAGCAGTTGTGCCGTAAATTCGTAGCTATTTTTGGAAGCATTTTTAGAAACCATTTCAAATTCTACTCTTTTACCGTTGCTTTGCGCCCATTCTATGAGCATACTTTTAAAATTATTATTCGTAATAACTACCTTATCCACATCAACATAAGGAATAAGTAAACGGTTGATAATGAACTTTTTGCAAAACAAAAACCCCCTATCCAAATAAACCGCACCCACAAAAGCCTCTAGCGCATCTCCAGACATAGAAGATTGAGTGCGGAAGGCGTGTTTGTGGTCGTGTTCTATAAAACTAGAAAGTCCAATTTTTTTGGAAAGATTGTTTAGACTTTCTCTATTCACAATACGAGAGCGTATTTCTGTGAGAAAACCCTCATCTTTGAAAGGATATTTTTTATAGAGATAATCAGCCACAATAGCTCCCAAAATAGAATCACCCAAATATTCTAGGCGTTCATTGGAAAGACGAAAATCAGTATCCTCAATTTTTTGCGAGGCAGAAGTATGCAAAAGTGAGAGTTTAAAAACGGCAAGATTTTTGGGTTTTGCGCCTATAATCTGCACAATAGCATCAATAAGCCGCTTTTCTTGTGGCGTATATTTTTTGAAGGAATTAAAAAGCCAATTTAGCACACGTTTTTAGGGGATTAGGAATTATGAATTGTGAATTGTAAATTAAATTTATAATTATTCACAATTCACAATTAAAAATTCACAATTTATTCATATTTTTTAAAAATAACGGCAGCATTATGCCCACCAAAACCAAAACCATTGCTCAAAACATAATCAATTTTACGTGCTTGCGCTACGTTGAAGGTCATATTTAGTCTTTTATCAAAAACTTCGTCATCTGTAAAATGATTGATTGTAGGCGGTACAATTTGGTATTTTATAGCCAAAATGCCTGCAATAGCTTCTATTGCGCCCGCTGCACCCAGAAGATGCCCTGTCATTGATTTGGTGGCACTGATATTTAGTTTGTAGGCGTGTTCTCCAAAAAGCCTTTCTATTGCGTGGATTTCTTGAGGGTCGCCAATAGGCGTAGAAGTACCGTGAACATTGATATAATCAATTTTGTCTGCCGTAATTTCTGCATCTCTTAGTGCTTCCTGCATAACTCTATATGCGCCATCACCTTCTGGGTGCGGTGCAGTCATATGATAAGCGTCAGCAGTCATTCCGCCACCAATTATTTCTGCATAAATCTTTGCGCCACGAGCTTTTGCGTGTTCGTATTCTTCTAAAATAATACAACCAGCACCTTCTCCCAACACGAAACCATCTCTATCTTTATCAAAAGGACGAGAAGCCGTTGCAGGGTCGTCATTACGTTCAGACATTGCTTTGAGGGCATTAAATCCACCAATTCCCGCCTCTGTAACGCTTGCTTCAGAGCCACCAGAAATAATAATATTTGCTTTTCCTAATCTGATATAGGTAAAAGCATCAATAAGTGCATTATTTGAAGAGGCGCAAGCAGAAACTGTACAAAAGTTAGGACCTTTAAAGCCGTATTTGATAGAAATATGCCCAGGAGCAATATCAGCTATCATTTTAGGAATAAAAAACGGATTAAATCTTGGTGTGCCATCACCTTTTGCAAAGTCTGTAACTTCCATTTGCAAAGAGCGCAAACCACCAATACCAGAACCCCAAATAACGCCAACTCTGTTGAGGTCAATGGTTGTTAAGTCCATTTGGGAATCTTCTATTGCTTGTTGTGCTACTGCAAGTGCAAATTGTGAGAAAAGGTCAAGTTTTCTAGCTTCTTTTTTATCTAAATATTTTTCTACTTCAAAATTTTTAACCTCGCAAGCAAAGCGAGTTTTGAACTTTGAGGCATCAAATTTTTGTATAGGAGCAGCACCACTCACACCTTTGGAAAGGCTTTCCCAGTATTCTTGTACGGTATTTCCTATTGGCGTGATAGCCCCTAATCCTGTTACGACAACTCGTTTTAGTTCCATTGATGTATTATAGTGATAAACACTTATGAGTTGTGAGTTATGAATTATAAGTTGTGAGTTAAATACAAAATACTGTATTCATTCATAACTCACAACTTATAATTCATAATTCACTAAGTGTTATAGTTAATTTAAAGCATTAAAAAGATGTGTAAAAGCAAAGGTTTGGATACACTAAAAAATAAACAAATGTTAAAACATTAGCTAATTTTTTTTGATGCCCAAACCTCACTTAAACAAGGTATTCACTTATGAAAGACAACGCAGTTGCGTGGCATTTGCCTGCAATTATTTTGCGTTTGCTTCTAAGTAAGTAATAGCTTGCCCTACAGTACCAATATTTTCTGCTTGGTCATCAGGGATAGACACATTGAATTCTTTTTCAAATTCCATAATGAGTTCTACGGTGTCCAAAGAGTCTGCACCCAAATCATTGGCAAAACTTGCTTCTAGGGTTACTTCTGATGCTTCTACACCAAGTTTATCAATGATGATAGCTTTTACTTTTTCTGAAATTTCTGACATTTTTATAGATGATTTTTGGTAAAACACTTCACAAATAAACTACTATTCTTTGTAATCTCAAAAAAAAATAAAAAATTTTTCTCGTTAATGCCAAAAATAAAGTTGTTTTTATTTGCTTTTTTAAATTTATATTTATTAACTTGTTGATTACTAAACAATTGTAAATCATAAATGTGAATTATAAACTAATACAAAATACTGATTATGACTAACAATGCGCAAATATAGTAGATTATTATGAATTTCAGAAAAAATATTTTTTCTTTTCATTTCAAATCATTTTAATACTTCTCGTAAGATGCTCAAAGATTTTATATGCCCAAAATTGTCTAAATTCAGTCTATAAAAAAGCAACATATAATCTACTAGCTCACTTCTAAGGCTACTTTTTAAAGAAAAATTTGTTTGGTAAGGCGTATTGGCAAGTGTTTGTAAAACATTTGCTTCTTGCGTAAAACTTTCTGGAAGCATACTGATAGCTTTTTGTTGATGTAATTCTACAAAAATATCCTTCATATTTTCAGGCAAAAAACCTAAAAAACTTGCCATTTTGAGTAGAAATTGCAAAGAAAAATTTTCTTCTTCACTTTCAGGATTATCTAAAAATAAAATAGACTCTTTCAGAAAATCAAAAAAAAGTACATCTGGAGCATCTTCTTGGAGCGTTTTATGTAAGATTTCGCAGATGAAAGTGGCTATTGCGGTCTTCTTAAAATCTTTCAAAATACCCACAAAGATATGTTCACATTTTGCCTCTGCTATTCTACTGATGTTTTGACCTTGTTTTTTGGGATAAACAACTATTTCTAGCAAAGTAAGCGGCTGAAAAAGGGCTATTTTTATCTTAGCTTTTTCACTGCGCACACCGTTTATGATGTAAGATTGTAAACCGAAATTTTCTGTAAATATTTTGGTAATAATAGAACTTTCACTATATTTGACGTAATTTATAATAATTGCACGAGTTTTGTATAGCATTGAAAGAAATTGT
>JAYVGJ010000486.1:0-7392 GCA_043772375.1 Raineyaceae bacterium
TCCACAAGAAGTTTCAAAATACCTACACGTGTAGGGTGCGCAATAGCTTTTAGTGTGTGTGCTACGAGGTTTACTTGCTCGTCTTGAGATTTGTTTTTCATAATTGAAAAAAATTAAAATTGTGTAATTGGGGTGAAAGTTTATTAAATTGTATTGAAATACTTAATTTTTAAGATAGCTCATAAAAATTATGAGAAGTCTAGAAAATAAAAAATACTCCAAAAAATATGCTAGCTTTTAAAAATAACTATTGAGCATATCAATTTTTAAACAAACAACAAAATAAAATAGTTCAAAAAATTATAATTATTCATTGAATTTTTAATAATTCGTTATTAAATTTAGAAAATAGTTCATTCTACGTGTAAATATCCCAAAAAAGCTAGGTCTTTTCAAAAATATTTATTTTATCCTAGCAATACTTTTTCATCAAAAGAAATACCATAATCATAACCTAGTGAAGTCATAAGAAGGGTTGCATTTTGTTGTTTACATCTTTCTTGTAGCATTTGAGAAGCTATTTTAATGTTATTTTCGTCTAAGTGACTAAAAGGCTCATCAGCTAAAAGCACTTCAAAAGGTTGTATCAAAGCACGCAAAATAGCCACACGTTGGCGTTCTCCATAAGACAAAATATTAGCTTTTTTATCCATAACATGGCTTATTCCCAGTTTTTCAGCCATATCTTTGATATTGTTTTGTGTGTCTGTTTGCGTATTTTGTTCTGATTTTTGCTGATTTTGTTGCAAAAGAACAGTTTTGACTTCAATATTTTCACGTGCCGTAAGGTCTGCAAAAAGGCGCAAATCTTGGAAAATAATAGACATTTTCGTTTGTCTGATACTTGCCCAATTTTCGTGAGAAATTTGTTTCGTATTTTGATTATCAATCAAAATATCTCCCTCAAAATCATCACGCAAGCCGTAAATAATATGTGCAAAGGTAGATTTCCCTTTGCCAGAGGGCGCATAAATTTGATAAGATTTGCCTTGTAGAAAATCTTTTTTGGTATTCCAAATTTGAGAATCCAAATGAACAACCCCAACCAAAGGGGCTGGGGTTGCATTTTGAAATGAAATAATCATTTTTTTGAGTTTTGAACCCCCCCAACCCCTCCTAAAAAGGAGGGGAGTTTTATATCTCCCTCTTTTCTAAAGAGGGGTTAGGGGTGGTTGTTTATTGTTGTTTTGCTGGTTCTTGTATTGTTTCCTCTATTGGTGGTGGCACGTCATCTTCTGTTTCTTCTCTTCTTGGTTTCTTTTTGGTTTTTGGTGCATTTTTAATAGCTTCTACAATGACCAAAAGAGAATTTTTGCTTTTATCTTTCATTCTTATGAGCATTTCTCCTTTTTCGTCTTTCAAAGAGCCAGATTTAATCATCATATTAGCAAATATATCCGTAGTTGCTTTCATATCATTATTTGGCAAATCTTTTGCAATACTTTCGTCCCCATACATAGCAAAACAGTTTTCTTTGGCGAGTTTTACCATATCACTTTCCAAATTACTTGTACCTTTTTTGATGCCTTCTATATAGTTTTCTGTTGCCACATACGCCACACCATCTTTCACAACCATACCCGCAGGCGCACCCTCCGCAGAGTAGGTATTTCCTGTTTTCTTTACTTGTCCTTTGCTTATTTTCATAATCATTGCATCAAATGCTTTTTCATCATTGAGTCCAACACTTGCCATAGCTTTTATAGCATCTAGATTTGTAAAGTTCACATTTTCAGCCAAAATCATTATATCACCAGAAAAAACGCTGATAATTTCATCAACAGAAGTGCCGTTCTTTTTAAGATTATCATCTGCCATAGCTAGCACGCCCCTTTCTTGCATAATTTCTTTGATACCTTTCAAATTAAGGGCTATACTAATGAGTATTGCAGGTTTTTTGATAGGAACATTTTTAGAAAGTTTGCTATCAATGCCTTCTGCCTTAAATATTTTCTCATACATTTTCCTAATGCTAGGACTCATTTCGCTATCACCATCAATAATTACCTCGCCTTTCTCAAATTTCACAGCAATAGCTGCAAAATTATCTTTCAAGGAAATCCCTTGAATTTCTGTTTCCTCTCCTTGCATTTTAGCGTACTTTTCAGAATCTACCCAAAGTTGTATGTCTGCTTTATTGCCGAGTGCTTTGGCAAAGCTTTTGTTGGTGGCAAGAAGTGTTTGGTCATCTTTTAGTTCTAAAAGTGCCGCAGCACGAGTTTTGAAACTTGCTTCATCACCTTTTTTACTTAAGAAAATAATTGCATTTTTATCTTTCCAAGCCACAAAGCCGACACCGTCATCTTTCTTGTAGGTGGCATATTTTATTTTGCCTTCTGTTTTGACTTCTGATTTTTCTGCTTTCAAAAATTTCTCAAATTTTCCTGCATCATCAAGCGGCATAGCAATCATAAAATCATCTTTACTTTTGCCTTCTGAAAAAGCGTACCCAATATTTAGGTAATCAATGCCAGAATTCATAAACTTTTTGGCATCATTTGCGCCTTCTTTGGCTTCTTTTTCGCTACTTCCCATTGCCTCTAGGCTTTTTTGGCTGAATAAATCCTCAAAACTAACGGATTTTCCTACCATTTGCTTTACATCAAAAGCCACCACAATAGCGGCATTTTTTGGAATAAGTTTTACGTGTTGAGGAGCAGAAGAAGTGCCACCACCACAAGAAGTCATAAATGCAGCTAAAACTGCCATTACGGACATTAGCAGTGCGTTTCCAAAAGGTTTCTTGAAAGTTATTTGTTGATTGTTTTTCATTATAATTATTATAAATAGTTGTGAAATTGGGTTAAATGTTTTGATTTTCTTCAAAACGAAATAAATACCAAAAAAGTGTATAAATTGTTTTGCAAATAAAATACAATTACGGCGTTTATCCAAACAAAATATACTTTTTTATTTGGTGGTGGTAAAAAAGCACCATCATATAAAAACAACTTTTTTTCCTGCTATCTTCTCTAAAAAAGGTTTTAGGATAATGGTGGCATTTTGTTTGGTTTGCTCCAAAATATTAGAACTTAAAGCCGCTTTTTCTATTTGTTTTTCAGTTTCTTTATACGCTTTTTCTACTATTTCCCCACCACTAAAAAACGTGTTTTCAGTACTATAAACCCTTGATTCTGAATGATTTATTTTTACGTAGCAAAGTTCTGGCGCAGGCAAACGCACATATAAAATGCTATCTGTTTTTTTTCTTATGATGTCATTTAGTTTTATTTTTTGTAAATCAATACAACCTACTACCTCACCAGAAATAATTAAAAGTGCCTTTGCATCTGGCATAAAGCGTTTTACCTCCTTGTATTCCATTACGTCTTTGAGTTTGTAACGTACAAGCTCCAATTTGCCTAATTGTTGCATTTCTTTAACCACAATGTCGTGACTAATAATAGTTTCTGGCTTATCTCCCAATGAAAATAAACTATTACGAAACAATAACAATCCACCTAAAATAATGATTATAAGTGTGAGTATTGGCGTAATGAATTTCTGTAGTCCTAACACTTTATAGTAATTTTGAAGCCGTCTATTGCTAATTTTGATATTTTTATGTAAATTTGGTAAAAAAAACACTTAAATCAAAGATTATTTTTATTTATGAATGAAAGTTTAACACAAAAAGAACTGACTGTTGCAAGTGCCGACATCAATTTTAAGATAAAAAATGCTGGTTTTTATGTAAATGGTAGTTTTTCTGGACTTTCTGCAAGCATCAAATTTAATGAGAAAAACCTCAAAGAAAGTAGTTTTGAAGCAACTATCAATGCAAAAAGCATCAATACTGATAATACATTAAGGGATATTCATTTGCGTACAAGTGAGTATTTTGATGTAGAAAAATATCCGTTAATCACAATGAAAAGTAGCGAAATAATGCGTTCTGTGAGTGGGAACTTTACTGCAAATTTTGATGTAATGATTAAAGATAAAACGAAAAAAATACTTGTACCATTTTTCTTCAAAAACAACACTTTTTCAGCTAAACTAACGCTCAACCGTAGGCATTTTGGGGTAGGTGGCAGCAGTTTTTTGCTTTCTGATGAAGTAATTATAAGTCTAGCTGTGAATTGTGATATATGATAAATTTTATTTCACAATAAAAAAAACCTGAAATATTAAAATCCTAAAAATCCTAATCCTTAATGATAGAAAAAAACACTTATAAAACCGCCAAAGAACCTGAAAAAGCGGTGCTTGTGGCAATCACGCCACAAGGGCAATCTAACGAAAAAACAAACGAATACCTTGACGAATTGGCTTTTTTGGCAGAAACTTCTAACGTCATTACGCTTAAAAGATTTATGCAGAAAATGGAACGTCCAGATAATGGTACTTTTGTTGGAAAGGGAAAATTAGATGAAATACTCGCTTATGTGCGTCAGTACAGCGTAGATATGGTTATTTTTGATGATGACCTTTCCGCTTCACAAGTGCGCAACTTGGAAACCATTTTAGAATGTAAGATTTTGGATAGAAGTTTGCTTATTTTGAACACTTTTTCTATGAGAGCGCAAACGGCACAATCCAAAACGCAAGTAGAATTAGCGCAATATAAGTACCTTTTGCCTCGTCTTACTCGTATGTGGACACACCTTACCAAGCAAAAAGGCGGTGTAGGTATGCGTGGACCTGGTGAGAAAGAACTAGAAACAGATAAACGTATTGTTAAAGATAGGATAGTTTTTTTGAGTGAAAAACTTAAAGAAATTGAAAAACAAAGTGAAACACGCCGCAAAACACGCTACGGAACAGTACGTGTCGCACTTGTAGGCTACACAAATGTAGGCAAATCTACGCTTATGAATGTGCTTTCAAAAGGTGATGTTTTTGCTGAAAATAAACTTTTTGCTACCGTTGATTCTACGGTGCGCAAATGTGTCATCAATAGAATACCATTTTTGCTTACGGATACGGTGGGTTTTATTAGAAAACTGCCTACAATGCTTATTGAGAGCTTTAAATCAACGCTTAATGAGATTGTAGAAGCTGATATTTTGCTTCATATTATTGATATTTCACACTCTTTGTATGAAGAGCAAATAAAAGTAGTACAGCAAATTCTCACAGATATAAAAGCCAATGATAAGGTTAATATATTGGTTTTCAATAAGATAGATTTGTACAAAAAATTGTATGAAGATAAACAACAAACCGACAATCCTTCATTTGAAAGTCCGTTGTTGTCTTTGGAGCAAATCAAAGAAAGTTATCTTGGCACGCAAGCAGATAAGGTAGTTTTTGTTTCTGCCACAAACAAACAAAATATTGACGAACTTAGAAAAGTGATTTTTGAAACTGTGAGAGATAAATATTATCAGATTTATCCTAATTTTTTGAGTCGTGAGGAAGATTGGTTGTATGATAATTCTTATGCTGATGCTGTTGTAACAGAAGAATAAAAATTAATAACTAAATAAAAAAGGCTTTTCCAAGACTTGGAAAAGCTTTTTTGTGAAACAAAATAAATTCCTTTTTAGGTGTGGCAGTCTTCAAAATACATCTTCAAAATACATCTTCAAAATATATCTTCAAAATATATCTTTAAAATGTTTATTTTGAAAATCCTTTATTTTATGTTAATTTTGCAAACTGAAAATTTAAAGAAAAAAATTGAATGAAAGCAACATTTATTGTTAGCAATACGGATTATAAACTTTGCCCTAAGCCTACAAAACCTGAATATGCCTTTATTGGGCGTTCTAATGTAGGAAAATCTTCTCTTATCAATATGATTACAGGGCATAAAGGGCTCGCCAAAACGAGCCAAAAACCTGGAAAAACCAATCTTATCAACCATTTTGATATTGATGATACTTGGTTTTTGGTAGATTTGCCTGGCTATGGTTATGCCAAAACTAGCCAAACCAATAGAGAAAAATGGGCATTGATGATAAAAGATTACCTTATCAATAGAGGTGAAAGCCTTGTTTGTATCTTTGTTTTGATAGATTCTAGACTTCCGCCACAAGATATTGACTTGGATTTTTTGGAGTTTTTGAGTGAAAATACATTGCCGTTTGTGATGGTTTTTACCAAAGCAGACAAACAATCTCTCCCAAAAACACAATCTTTAATGGCGGCTTACAAACGCAAAATGTTGGAAACGTGGGAAGAAATGCCCCACAACTTCATTTCTTCTGCGGAAACCAAAATGGGAAAAGAAAAAATATTGGATTATATTGAGATGCTAAATAAGGAGTACTTTGAACACGTGAAATAATTATGAATTTTAAATTGTGAATGAATACAAATGCTTCATTTTTGTAGTCGTTGTCTGTTTTTCATAAACAACCTTAAAATCAAATTTGGAAATTTCAAATAGATAACTTATTTTTACGCTTAGTTAAGTTGTTGTATCAATCTATGTTTTGTATTCATTCATAATTCACAATTTACAATTCACAAGTTTTTATCATTATTTAAGAAACAAAGAATGGAATTAAAAGAAGTTGCTTCTATTGCGGGAAAGCCAGGGCTTTTTCGTATCCTAAAACCTACTTACAACGGTGTTGTAGTAGAAACAATGGACGGACAGAAGAAGAAAATGGCGGTAAGTGCGTCTAGTAAAGTATCTATTTTGAAAGAAATTTCTATTTATACCACACACCAAGAAGGCTCTGTTGCACTACAAGAAGTCCTTTGTAGAATTTTTGAAAAATATGCACATAATTTGCCTATTACTTCAAAAGCAGATACTGCAGACTTGATGAATTTCATTGGCGAAATAGTACCAGACTACGACCAAAGTAAGGTTTATTCCTCTGATATCAAGAAACTTGTAACTTGGTATGGTATTATCTCCGCTAATGCTGTTGAACTTCTTGAAAGAGTGGAAGAAAAAGCTGAAGAAGTGGAGAAAACTGAAGAAATCAAAGAAATCAAAGAAGTAGAAGAAGTAGAAAAAGTAGAAGAAGTGAAGGCTGAAACCAAAGAAACAAAGACAAAAGCTAAAGCAGAACCTAAAACAAAAGAGCCAAAAGAAACAAAAGCCAAAGCAGAACCTAAAGAAGTAAAAGCTAAAGAGCCAAAAGAGGTAAAAGCCAAAGCAGAACCAAAAGAAGCCAAAGCAGAACCTAAGCCAAAAGCTGAACCAAAAGCTAAGGCAGAACCTAAGCCAAAAGCAGAGCCAAAAGAGAAAAAAACCACTGAAAAGAAAACTAAATAAGCTTTTCTTTTCAATAAAAGAAGTTGTAGAAGTCATTACTATAACTTCTTTTTGGTTTGGTACTTTTTAGGTGTATAAGTGTGTAGGACAAGTTTGAAAATGTGTTAAAATGTAGGGGCAAGCCCCATAGCCGTCAGGCTAATAATTTTCAGTTTTTGTATTAAAGTCCCTTTCCCAGCAGGGGAAAGGGATTTAGGGATAGGGGTTTAATC
>JAYVGJ010000487.1:0-4745 GCA_043772375.1 Raineyaceae bacterium
TATTAAACATATTTTTTATTTATTTATAATTTCTGCAAATATAACTAATCAAATACTAAAAAGCAAAATTTGATAATTCTGTGTCCTAATGGTAGCCCAACAGGGGAGGATTTAGGTGGGGTTTCCTTTATTATGATAAATCTAACATAATTAATATTAAACCCCTATCCCTAAATCCCTTTCCCCTGCTGGGAAAGGGACTTTAATACAAACTACTTTTCTATTAGCCTGACGGCTATGGCGTGCGCCCCTTGTGGTCGCCCATATATGCGAAAGCAACACGACAAAAAGTACGCAAAATAATGTGCAAAATCAAGTTTTTGGGCTATCCAAAGAGGGCAACGACAAGGGTCGTACCTCCATTTTAATACATTTTCAAACTTGTCCTACACCCATCAACTGAATGAAATGTGAGAAGTGGTTTATTTTGGTTTAGAAAATAGTACGCATCAACAAATCCTAAAGTGGATACCAAAACAAACAGAATTATTATTATTTTTCATTAGAGTTTATGAATAATTCCATTTTTAACCACCCCTAACCCCTCCTTAGGAAGTAGGGGTTAGGGGTGGTTAAAATATATGATTATTTGACGGTTATATTAAATTCTGTTGTTTCTTCTATTGTACCCCTAAAATTCTTTTTAAAAGTAAGTTTTGTTTCTCCCACTTTGATAGCCTCAAAAGTAAATACTTGTGTGGCTGCATCACCGCCTGCCATACGTGGCTCTTGCTTTTGTCTGAAATTGTATTCATCACTAAATAGCTTCAACACGCTTGTATCAGTGTTTTCGTATTGTGCGCCAATGCCCACAGATGCGTGAACCTCCATTTGAAAATAAACTTTTTCACCTACTTTGAGGGTATAGTCTTTGCTTGTGAGTGCGTTTAGTTGTGTCATATTGAGACGTGTATTTGTTTTTTTATCTGTCGTTAAAGGTCTTTTTGAGCATCCTGTTCCACAAAAAGAGATGAGAATACTGCAAATAGCAAGGATTTGGGAGATGTTTTTTTTCATTTTCATTATTGGATTTAATTTTGACAAATATACAAAAATAAACTACAAAGTTTAAAAAATGTTATTTTCCAAAATATTTAAAAAAAAGCACTCAATAAAGTATATTGAGTGCTTTTTGGGGTATTAAAATGAAATAAAAATCACTTCATTTTTTTGATTTTTGGCTTTATTATATCTTCATCAGAACTAGAAAGGTCAAGAATATCTTCACCATCAGCATCTTTCTCCATCAAATTTTTATAGATATTAGCCAACACAAGCGGTTTTTTGACAACATTTTTATAATTTACGTCTTCTAGCCCAAATATTGCCTCATCAACAATATCTTGCGCAAAACATTCGTCAATATCATCAGAAAGCTCTTGTGGGTTGATTTTGAGTATGTCACGCAGAGCATCAGACAAAAATTCTATGTCTGCATCAAAATCAGAGCCTTCAAAAATTGCTTCCTCTTCTGCCAAGTGGTCAAGACTTTCATCAGAAATATAAAATTTGACAAGTTTGGAGAAGATTTTCAGCACTTCTGGGCGTGTTTCTGGATAAATGTTTGCCATTTGCGCAAGCCCTGACGTAATGGCAAGTTTTACATAAATATCTACCTCACCGTCAAAAATAAGCATTTCCAACTCTTTGAGGTACTTTTTTCCTAAATGACAAACGAAACTCCAAGCATCATCAGTCAAAAAATCAACGCCAAAAACATCATCTAACACTAATACATCACCCTTAAAAAAATCAATAAGAGAAGGCATTACTGCATCAGCTTTTTGTTCGTGAAGTGCCATTACAGCGTGAAAAGGAGCTGCTCCGCCTGACTTAATAGTGCCTTCACGGGTATAAAAAGCAGGATTTTTGAAAGAGTCAGCTACAATAGCGAGCAAATCAGGAGTGGTCGCACTGGCGTTGGCAGAAGACGAAATAATTTCTTGCAAAAGAATTTGGTCAATTGAAAAATCGTTTACATACAGTTTTTCAACTGTTGGATTTTGAAACGAAAGTCCGTTGGTATTCATTGTGTTAGGTAAAAATTGTGAATTTTAAATGATGAATTTTATGTCTTTTTAACTACCCCTAACCCCTCCTTAGGAAGTAGGGACTAACTCCCCTCCTTTTCAAGGAGGGGCTGGGGGCGGTTTTATCTTTACTTTTTAAATTTCTTCTCAAAATAATGATACGCCTCATTTATTTTTTGACTAATTACTTCTGCTGATTTTTGCTTTTCTGGTTCACTTGCATATTTGTCTGGATGATATTTCTTCATTTCAGACTTGTAGGCTGATTTTATTTGCTCCCACGTAGCGGCAGACGTAATGCCCAAACGTGTGTAATATTGTTGTTCTAACTCTGCTGTTGTTGGTGTACGTGTGGTTTTTTGCTGGTCTTTTTGTTGATAATCAGATTTATAATCTTTCTGATAGTCATTTGTTTTTTTCTGATTGTTGTCTGTTGTTTTTTTGTCTTCTTCTTCTTCAAACTTATCAGAATATTTTTTGTACTTATTAAATTGCTCTTGAAACTCATCAAAAGGTGTTTTTTTGGTGTATTCTTGTTCTTTTTTAGTTTCCTGCTTGGTATCTTGTTGCTGATTTTGTTGCTTTTGTTTTTCTTGTTCTCGGTATTTTCTTTCTTGTTCTTGGTACTTTTTTTCTTGTTCTTCTTGCTTTTTTTTATCTGGGTCATTCTCTTTTTCATCAAAACCATACTGTTTGAGCGTGTTTTTGACGGCAACATCTACCAAATCATTGATATAAGACTTGAATATAGCAAAAAATTTTTCTTCCAACATTATTGTATAGCTGTTTACTAGTAAATTTATTTTGACAAATATATTATTTTTACACTCAAAAACGAAAACAATATGGTATTTTTTATTCAGAAAACCAAATTTTTATTTGAAATATGCTTTTAATAGCTTAATTTTAGCATTTGACAAGCAAAATAATCATTCAAATAATACAGAAATATGTGGGCAATTCTCTTAAATATCTTCAAAGTTTGTGTATTTATTTACGGGTTAATTTTAGTTTTATTGTACTTTTTTCAAGAAAAACTTATTTTTCACCCTTCCAAAATTCCTAATGATTATCAGTTTAACTTTCTTCCAAAACCAGAGGAATTAACCTTTAAAATGCAAGATAACACGCTTTTACATGGAATTTTGCTGAAAGCAGACAGTTCAAAAGGACTGATTTTTTACTTACACGGCAACGGTGGCACTGTTGCCTCGTGGGGCGAAATAGCCCATACTTACACTACTGAAAACTATGATGTTTTTATGCTTGATTATAGAGGTTATGGTAAAAGTGAAGGCAGTATTTTTAGTGAAAAACAACTCCACGAGGACGTACAACTGGTTTATGACAAACTTAAAGAAAGATATTCAGAAGACAAAATTATTATTTTGGGTTATTCAATGGGAAGCGGAATGGCTACAAAACTTGCCACCAAAAGTAATGCTAAACTACTTATTTTGCAAGCTCCCTATTATAGCCTTAAAGACCTTATGAGCCACTATATTGTTTTTATTCCTACTTTTATTTTAAAGTATAGTTTGGAAACAAATAAGGTTTTGCCACAATGCAAAATGCCCGTGATTATTTTTCACGGGACAAAAGATGAGGTAATTTACTATGAATCTTCTCTGAAATTGCAAAAATTATTCAAAGAAAAAGATACACTTATCCTACTTAATGGGCAATCTCACAACAATATGAGCGAAAATCCTCAATATCTTAAGGAAATAGAGAAAATTTTACGGAAATAATCACAAATTTAAAATCAGAAATGCTAATCATAAAACTCGCTCATTGCCTCGTCTGTGATGTCGTGTACGTCTTCGTGGTCGCCATTATCAAGCACCACAATAACCCTATTTTCCTCCAAATCTATGCTCAAATACGTGTTATAGCCTTCCCACGCTCCTGTATGGCTCACAAAAGCATCACCCTCTAACTCCCAGCCAAAACCGTATTCTATTTCTTCTCCATTTTTCAAGGTTGCGGCTGTAAAAGCCTCTTTTAAAGTGGATTCACTCACTATTTTGCCTTCCAAAAGGGCATAAGCATACGCCGCTAAATCTTCCGCAGAGGCAAAGACGTTGCCATCACCAACTATGCCGTCCAGATAATTGTAGCTATAATCTTCATACTCCTCATCTTCACAGGTAAAGCCCTGTACAGTCTTTTTAGGGGCTTTTTTGGGTCTGCAGAAAGCAAAAGAATTGCCCAAATTCAAAGGCTCAAAAACATTTTCTTTGATAAAATCTTCAAAAGACATTTTTGACACACGCTCCACAATGGAGGCTAAAAAAGCGTATCCTGTGTTAGAATATTCATATTTTTCTTCAGGTTTAAAGAGAAGTTTGGGTTCTTCTTTGGCGTACATTTTCAGCAGGTCGTTGTTAGTTACAAAATCTTCCTCCTCATCACCTTTCCAAAAATCCTCTACTACGTCCTCGTAAGGTGCTAAACCTGATGTATGATGAAGCAATTGACGAATGGTAATGTTGTCATACGGAAGTTCTGTGAGGTATTTTGTGATAGCATCATCATATTCCAATTTGCCTTTTTCCGCAAGAATCATAATGCACACTGCCGTAAATTGTTTGCTCACAGATGCCAAATTGAAAATGGATTTTGTGGTCAGTTCTTCCTCCGTTTCAATGTCACAGATGCCAAAAGCACCTTTGTAGGTGATTTTGCCGTTCTGCGTAATGACCACCACGCCAT
>JAYVGJ010000488.1:0-1800 GCA_043772375.1 Raineyaceae bacterium
TTTTTACTCTGTCTGTAAATAATGAAAGGCTCATTTTGAATTATGAATTATGAATTGTGAATTATGAATGAATACAAAATACTTTTAATATATTAAGACTTCATTTTAAATATTTCTCAAAAGTAGTTATTTTTTGATTATTTTTTTGATTATTTTGCTTTTTTCTTCTAATTTTCTTCTAATTTTTCTGATTTCTCTAAATTTTTATGTTCCTCTTTTTCTGGATTTTTGTCAATATTTTTCTGCACAATCAACTCAAAAGTATCTAAATTAAGCGCACAAAGGTTGCCAAAATAATTATATTTTTGTTTTTCTTTCGTACCTTTATAGCAACCGTTGTCTAGCGGCAAAACATCAGATTTGGAGCGAATATGGTATCTAATGTCTTCCAAATGCGTAATATGATGTCCGTGAACTACTTGTTTTCCTTTCAAAAAATCCTGATTGACTCGCATATACTTAGACCAAAGCATAGCGGTAGTATCTTCCAACGGATTTTCTACTTGTAGGTTTAGCCCTGCGTGAACCAAAAAAAACTTATCCAGTTCAATAAAATGAGGCATTTTATCTAGAAAATCAAAAAAATGAGGGAAAATTTTGTAGTTTTCATCTGTGAGGTCTTTGGCACGCCCCAAAAGTGGTGTAAAAGGAATAACCCCCTCACTTATGTTTAGAAGTATTTGTTCGTGATTACCACGAATGGGAAATACTTGAAAACCAGTATTTTGCAAATCTATCAAATGTTGCAAAACTCCCGCACTATTAGGACCCCTGTTGATGTAATCTCCCAATAAAAAAACTTGGTCATCTGGCGTAATTTGCAGGCGTGTTGCTAGTAGCATTTGCAGCGTATCAGCACAGCCGTGTACATCTGAAATGGCAAACCTACGACCAACAAGCGGCTTTTCTACAAATTGCCCAAACATATTTTTTTATTGATTTTTTATTGCGGTGATTTTATAAGTTAATAGCCATAAGTAAGCATTCATAATTAGTTTGTGTTATTAAGTGATTAAAAATATTGTAAACATTTGATTACTAATATTTTGTATTCATTCCTAATTAAAAATTTATAATTACTTTCACATTTCGTACATTTGTTTTTGTTCATCTTGATTAAGTTCTAAATCTTCAATTAAGCCTATTTCTGATGGTTTCATCATCAGAAAATAAGCCGCTGCAAGAAGTGCCGCAAGTATTAAAAACTGATTTCCACACAGAAAATACAACACCAAGAGCATCAAAGTTGGCATCTCCAAAATAGCATAACGCACAAGCAACGCCGTTTGATAGCTTGTAAGTTTTTCTCTAATTGTCGCTTTATCTGGAATACGCTTGAGAAATGTTTTAAACAAAAAATTGCTTCCCAAAACACCCAAAACAGGTAGAAGCAACGTCAAATAAATAATATTTGTTGGAAAATTGACACTTGTCTGAACCAAATGGTAATATACCAAAAACGCAAAAACACCTGTCATAAGCAACTGACCACCCAACAACGCAAAATGAAGAATTTGAAGTGTCTTAAAGTACGTTTTGAAATTGGGTTGTATTACGGACATTTTTTTAGTATTTTTTAGTATTTTATTGAACAATTCTGAACAATTCTGTTGAAACAATTTAGCTAAACACTTAACCAAACGCAAATATAATAAACATTTTACAATATTTTAGCGTTTTAGCAATTAAATTCTTAAACATATTGTTGCTGTAAAAGTTTCGTTGCAAAATAGTGTCTTGTTGTTTGGTGGGGACACCAAACAATGTTATAACCCACGTTTGGTGTCCCCACCAAACGTT